>NZ_JHZZ01000001.1:1819285-2122500 GCF_000687935.1 Polaribacter sp. Hel_I_88
ACTTTTGTTCCAGATGAAGATTTAGCAACAGATACAGAATATACAGTTACTGTAAAGCTGAATGAAATTTATAAAAATATTGATGAGTCCTTTAAAAATTATACTTTTCAATTTAAAACGATTACACCTAATTTTAATGTCCAAACAAAAACGCTACAATCCTATTCTAAAGAATATCAATATTTAGAAGGTGTTTTAAAATCTGCGGATATCATTACTTTAGAGAATGCAAAACAGTTAGTTGAAGCATCACAAAATAACAATCAAAAAAATGTAGTTTGGAACGAATCTTTTGCAAAAGGAAAGGTTTTTGAGTTTAAAATTGATAGCATTCAACGTTTTGTGGAGGACTCAAAATTAACTATTTCTTGGGATGGAAATGTAATACAAGCTGACAACGAAGGAGAAAATGAAGTTTTAATTCCGGGTAAAAATAATTTTAAAATTGTTGATATAAGTGTCAATAATTTAGGCGAACAATATATTTCTATCAATTTTTCTGATGCGTTAAAAAAGCAACAAAACTTTGATGGTTTAGTAGTGATAAAAGATTTTAATAATCCACGTTTTATTGTGAATGGAAATGAATTAAAAGTATTTTCTGAAGCAAAATTTGAAGGAAATATGTTGGTTTCCGTTTTTGAAGGAATCCAAAATTCAGAGGGTTATAAATTAAAAAATGCCTTTTCTGAAACCATTACTTTCGAGCAGAAAAAACCCCAAATTAGAGCCATTTCAAACGGAACAATTTTACCGAATTCAAATGATTTGAAATTTAATTTTGAAGCGATTAATGTTAGGGAAGTTGAGGTTAGAATCATTAAAATATTTGAAGATAATGTATTGCAATTTTTGCAGGAAAATAATATCAATAGTAATGATGAGTATCAAATAAAAAAAGTTGGAAGAAGCGTTGCTAAAAAAACCATCACTTTAATTGATAATGAAAAAAATAACATGCAAAAGTGGAGAGCCTTCAGCGTAGATATTGCTGAGATGGTGAAAACGGAACCTGGAGCTATTTATAGAATTGAGTTGAGTTTTAACAAAAATCAGGTTTTTTACGAGTGTTCAGAAAGTGCTTCATCAACCGAAAAGAGCGATGATTATGAGGATGAATTTTATGAATCAGCATACAATATAAGCGATCTTGAGGAAGATGAAAGAGAAGAATTATATTGGGATAATGAGTTGTATAGTTACAGAAATTACAGTTATAATTGGCGAGAAAGAGAAAATCCTTGTAATGATGCTTATTATAATGAAGACAAAATAGTTGCACAAAATCTGTTAGCTTCCAATTTAGGAATTATCGCAAAAAAAGGAGAAAATAATTCGTATTTCTTTGCAATTACAAATATTTTAAACACAACCTCAATTATTGATGCTACAGTAAAATTGTATAATTTTCAGCAACAAGAAATTGCAAAAGGGACCACAAATTCAGAGGGTTTTGTAACAATCGAATCTACTAAGAATGCTGCATTTGCAATAGCATCTAAAGGAAAAAATAAAGGCTATATAAAACTGTTTGATGGCAATTCTTTGTCACTGAGTAAGTTTGATGTTTCTGGAAGTAAAACTCAAAAAGGCTTAAAAGGGTACATTTATGGAGAACGTGGCGTTTGGAGACCTGGAGATTCATTGCATTTAACTTTTTTGTTGAATGATGCTGATAATAAACTGCCAAAAAATCATCCTGTAAAAATGGAAATTACAGATCCAAGTGGAAAGTTGATGTACAAAAATGTAACAGCTGAAAACTTGAATAATTTCTACAAATTTGAAGTAAAAACCTCACAAGAAGCAAAAACAGGAAATTACTCAGCCAAAGTTTCTGTTGGTGGTGCAAAATTTTATAAGACTTTAAAAATAGAAATGGTGAAACCAAATCGATTAAAAATTAAGATTGATTTTGGTGATGAAATTCTAACTAGCAAAAAACCAATTGAAGGAGTTTTAGATGTAAAATGGCTTTTTGGAACACCTGCAAAAAACTTAAAAGCGGAAGTGAAAGCCAAAATTTCTACGATAAATTATAGTTTTGAAGATTATAAAGAGTATGTTTTTTCAGATCCATCAAGAACTTTTTCATCCGAAGAAATAAACATTTTTGAAGGGAAATTAGATGATAATGGCTTGGCAAAAATCAACAGTAAATTAACGGTTGGCGAAAATGCGCCAGGAATGTTAAATGTTCAGTTTTTAGTGAGAGCTTTCGAAAATGGTGGAGATTTTTCTATGGATGCTTTCACTAAAAAATATGCACCTTTTTCTTCTTTTGTAGGTTTAAAATCTCCTGAAGGCAATAGATATGGTTCTTTTTTTACAGATGAAAACCAGAATTTTGCTGTGATTTCTGTAGATGAAAAAGGAAAACCAACTCCAAATAGAGCCTTAGAAATAGAAGTTTATCAAATAAATTGGCGTTGGTGGTGGAGCTCCTCTGATGATAATTTATCTAAATATTCGTCAAGTAGTTATCATAAATCGTATCAAACTATTAAAGTAAATACGAATGCTAAAGGAAAAGGAACTTTTAAATTGAACATTCCAGAAAGAGATAATGGACGTTTTTTAATTAGAGTTATCGATAAAAAAAGTGGGCATTCCACAGGAAGAACAGCTTATTTTTATAGAAACTGGTGGCGAAATTCAAGTTCTAATGATAAAGATGCTGCAAAAATGTTGGTTTTTTCTGCGGATAAAGAAACGTATGATGTTGGTGAAACAGCAAAAATTACGTTTCCATCAGGAAGTGAAGGAAGAGCACTTATCAGTATAGAAAATGGCACAAAAGTTTTGGACATCAAATGGATTAAAACCACAAAAGGAACCACAACTGCAGAACTTGTGATCACTAAAGAAATGACACCAAATGTGTTTGTAAATATTTCTTTATTTCAACCACACAAAGCTACAGAAAACGATTTACCAATCAGATTATTTGGTATAATTCCGATTTTGGTAGAGGATGCATCCACAAAATTAGAACCTCAAATTAAAATGCCAGAAGAACTGAAACCTGAAAAAGAATTTACGGTAACAGTTTCAGAAAAAAACAACAAATCAATGACCTATACTTTGGCAATTGTGGAAGAAGGTTTGTTAGATTTAACTCGATTTAAAACACCAAATGCCTATGATAATTTTTATGCAAGAGAAGCTTTAGGTGTAAAAACGTGGGATATTTTTGATGATGTAATTGGAGCATATTCAGGAAGTGTAGATCAAGTTTTTGCTATTGGTGGAGATGGAAATTTAGCCAAAGGAAAAAACCAAAAAGCTAACAGATTTAAACCTGTTGTTAAATTTTTAGGACCTTTTCAATTGGAAAAAGGAGCAGAAAAATCTCATAAGATTACATTGCCAAATTATATTGGTTCTGTCAGAACAATGGTGGTTGCAGGTGATGTAAATATGGAAGCTTTTGGAAATGCAGAAAAAGCAGTTGCTGTTAAAAAGCCTTTGATGGTTTTAGCAACGTTGCCAAGAAAATTATCGCCAAAAGAAAAAGTTACGTTGCCAATTACCATTTTTGCGATGGATGAAAAAGTGAAAAACGTACAAATTGAGGTAAAAACATCAAACGGAATTGCAGTTTTAGGAAATAAAACACAAAACATCAATTTTGAAAAGCCAGATGAAAAAATGGTGTATTTTCAGTTGGATGTTTTAAAAGCAAATGGCATCAATACTGTTGAAATTATTGCGACTGGAAATGGCGAAAAATCAACGTATAAAGTGGAGTTAGATGTTGTGAATCCAAACCCAATAACATCCAAAGTTATTGACGCAACTATTGAAGGAAATCAAGTGCAAGATATTGATTTTGAAACTTTTGGTATTGAAGGTACAAATACGGCTATTTTGGAATTATCCACAATTCCGCCAATCAATTTTTCTGGCAGATTAGCATACTTAATTCAATATCCACATGGTTGTGTAGAGCAAACTACATCCAGTGTTTTTCCACAATTATTTTTAACAGATTTGTTCGATTTAAATTCGGATAAAAGTTTAGAAATTCAAAGAAATATAGAAAACGGAATTACACGTTTAGGGAATTTTCAAAAAGCAAACGGAGGTTTGAGTTATTGGATGGGAGAAAGTTATATAAGTGATTGGGGAACAACCTATGCAGGTCATTTTATGTTAGAGGCAGAGAAAAAAGGCTTTGTGTTGCCACTTACGTTTAAGAGTAATTTTATTAAATTTCAAAAAGAAGCTGTTAGAAATTGGAGACCACAATACAATCAAAATTCAAGAGATTTAAATCAAGCTTATGCTTTATATACGTTGGCTTTGGCTGGTAGTCCAGATTTATCTGCCATGAATAGATTACGAGAATTTAAGCAAATTTCTAACGAGGCAAAATGGAGATTAGCTGCAACTTATGCTTTGGTTGGACAAAAAGAAGCTGCTGATGAAATTGTGCAAAAAGCCGATTTAAATTTCGCTGGTTATAATTATTACAACTACGGTTCTGTAACCAGAAATAGAGCGATGGCTTTAGAAACAATGCTAATTACAAATGATAAAAATGCCAAAGATGTATCAAAAATTATAGCAAAAGAATTGTCTAGTAATACTTGGATGAGCACACAAACTACTGCTTTTAGTTTGTTAGCCATTGGGAAAATGGTGGTGAAAAATGGAGGAAAAGCAATGAATTTGTCTTTCACAAATAATGGAAAATCCGAAGTTGTAAAAACAACAAGTTCTATGGTTCAGAGAACTTTAGATATTAAAAAAGGAAGCAATAAAATCACTTTTAAAAATAATGAGGATAATATTGTTTTTGTAAGAATTGTAAATTCTGGGAAATTGCCTTTGGGTGATGAAATTGCAGAAAGTAGGGGTTTAAATGTTTCATTAAATTACAAAGATTTGAGTGGCAATAAAATCGATATAAAAAGTTTAAAACAAGGTCAGGATTTTGTGGCAGAAATTACAGTGAGCAATCCTAAAAATGTAGAAGTTAAAGATATTGCTTTAACGCAAATTTTCCCTTCAGGTTGGGAAATTGTAAACACACGTTTTACTGATTTTGGAACCACAGCAAAAAGCGAAGCACGTTACACAGATATTAGAGATGATCGTGTTAATTTTTATTTCGATCTAGATAGAAAACGAAATACATCAGAAACAAAAACCTTTACAGTTTTATTAAATGCAGCGTATTTAGGAAAATACTATTTGCCAGGAATTCAAGTTGAAGCGATGTATGACAATGATTATTTAGTAAGAACAAAAGGTGATTGGATTGAGGTTGTGAAGTAAAAATCTACAACAACCTGCAAGGTTTCTTTTGAACCTTGTAGGTTTTTAATAATTCTAAATTTAAAATTAAAAACACGAATTGTCATTGCGAAATGAGCCTTTTTAGGCGATTGAGAAATCTCATAACGAATAAGAATCGTGTGAGATTTCTCCTATCGTCGAAATGTCAATTGAACTCTAAATTAGTGAATAAATAGCATCAAAATTGAATATTAAAAACTACATATTAAAACACAAAAAGAAAACAATATTTCTTGTTATGCTGTTGATTTTTTATGCGTTTTGTTTGCCAAAAGAATTATTTACAAAACCAACATCCACAGTAATTACAAGTAAAAATGATGAATTATTAGGTGCTTTAATTGCAAAAGATGGTCAGTGGAGATTTCCTCATAATGATAGTGTTCCAGAGAAATTTAAAACCTGTTTAATTCAATTTGAGGATGAATATTTTTACAAGCATCCAGGTTTTAATCCTATTTCAATTTTTAATGCGTTGAGACAAAATTTAAAAGCAGGAAGTATAAAAAGAGGAGGAAGTACAATTACACAACAAGTTATCAGATTAAGCAGAGACAATAGAGATAGAACCTATTTCGAAAAAATAAAAGAACTCATTTTAGCAACGAGATTAGAATTTAGAGCATCCAAAGAAAAAATACTTACCTATTGGAGTTCAAACGCGCCTTTTGGTGGAAATGTAGTAGGTTTAGATGCTGCTTCTTGGCGATATTTTAATCGAAGTTCATCAGAATTATCCTGGTCTGAAGCTGCAACTTTAGCAGTGTTGCCAAATGCACCAAATTTGATTTATCCAGGGAAAAATCAACATAAATTATTGGTAAAAAGAAACCGATTATTGAAAAAATTACTAACAAAAAACGTAATTGATTCGTTAACGTATGAATTATCAATATTAGAAGAATTGCCACAAAAAGCATATAAAATTCCACAAATTACAACCCATTTATTGCAGAAAGTAAATCAGCAGAAAAAAGGACAATTTGTAAAAACTACCATTGATAAAAAACTACAAACTCAAACCAATGAAATTGTAAAAAATCATTATAACCAATTAAGCAAAAACGGAATTCACAACATTGCTGTATTGGTTTTAGATGTGAAAACAAGACAGGTTTTAACCTATGTTGGGAATTCGCCAACAACAAATAAAAATCAGAAATTTGTAGATATTATTACCAAACCAAGAAGTACAGGAAGTATTTTAAAACCCTTTTTATATGCTGCAATGTTAGATGCTGGAGACTTGTTGCCAAATACGTTGGTTGCAGATATTCCAACAAATTATGGCAGTTATCAACCAGAAAATTTCGATAAAAAATATGCTGGAGCAGTTTCTGCAAAGTTGGCTTTATCAAGATCTTTAAATGTGCCAACTGTTAGGATGTTGCAAAGTTTTGGTTTGGAAAAGTTTCATCATTATTTGCAAAAATTAGCGTTAAAAGATGTCAAGAAAAATCCAAATCATTATGGATTAACCTTGGCTTTAGGAGGAGCAGAAAGTAACTTGTGGGATTTATGTAAAAGTTACGCATCAATGGCATCCACCATAAATCATTTTTCTGAAAATTCGAGTAGATATTTTACCAATGAATTTGCAGAACCAACTTTTTATGCTGATAAAAAAGTTGATTTTGGTTCAACATCCAAAGAAAAAATAATTTTTGATGCAGCTTCTATTTACCTAACTTTTGAAAGTTTAAAAGATGTAAACAGACCTAATGCAGAAGAAAATTGGGAATTTTTTGATTCTTCTAAACAAATTGCTTGGAAAACAGGAACTAGTTTTGGTTTTAGAGATGCTTGGGCAATTGGCACCACTAAAGATTTTGTAGTTGGGGTTTGGGTTGGAAACGCAGATGGAGAAGGAAGACCAGGTTTGGTAGGTGTGCAAACTGCTGGCCCAATTTTGTTTGATGTTTTTGACAAATTACCAAAATCAGATTGGTTTGAGAAACCTTTCGATGAAATGACTAAAGTGGAAATTTGCTCAAAAAGTGGTTTTAGAGCTACCCAAATTTGCGAAGAAAAAACGATGGAATTTATTCAAAATTCGGGTTTAAAATCAGCACCTTGTCCTTTTCATATTTTGGTAAATGTGGATAATTCAGAAAACTATCAAGTAAATACTTCTTGTGAGCGTTTGGAGAACATCAAACAGAAATCTTGGTTTGTTTTGCCACCATTATTAGAGTATTATTATAAAGATAAAAATCCGTTTTATAAAGCTTTACCAAAATTTAGAGAAGACTGTTTGGGTGAAACTAAAAACACTATGAAATTTTTATATCCCACAGAAAAAAGCAGCATTTTTTTACCTAAAAATTTTGATGGCAAAAAGAATGAATTAGTTTTAAAAGTAGCACATTCTAATAAAAATGCTATTTTGTATTGGTACTCCAATGCTACATTTTTAGGCACTACAAAAGAGATTCATAATTTGGCAATTTCACCCAAAGTTGGCGAGCATAAATTTACTGTGATGGATAATTTAGGGAATGAAATTCATCAATCTGTAATTATTAAAGAATAGATTTTCGATGGTTTTTTTTAAATGTTGTTTGATTAAATATCGCTCCTATGGAGCTTAATGTTTGAGATGTTTTTTTTATTAATATTATGCTCCTATGGAGCTAAAAAAATCCCAAAGGGATAAAGTATTAATAACAAAATGTGATAAATGTAAATCAAGCCCTGAAAGGGCGACATATTAAATATTTGTTTAATTAGTAAGGATTTTGGAAGTTAAAGGAATTTTTAATCGAACATTAACAAATTTCTGCGACTTTTTCTTATCAAGAACTATCAAATAAAATTTGGTTAAATATGTATATAAAAACCTTAAACCTTTAGATTTTCTTAACGAAAAATCATCATTTTTTTAACATCTTTGTAACATTTAGAAAATTTGTTTTAAGATGAAAATATATCCTATAGAAACTGGTAATTTTAAGTTAGATGGTGGTGCAATGTTTGGTGTTGTGCCAAAAACTATTTGGCAAAAAACCAATCCTGCAGATGCTAATAACTTGATTGATATGAGTATGCGTTGTTTGCTTATAGAAGATGGCAACCGTTTAATTTTGGTAGATACAGGTTTAGGTGCAAAACAATCAGACAAATTTTATGGTTATTATTACTTATTTGGTGATTTTTCTTTGGATGCTTCCCTTAAAAAATTAGGGTTTCATAAAGACGATATCACAGATGTTTTCTTAACACATTTACATTTCGATCATTGTGGAGGCGTTATTGAAAGAACTAAAGACGGACTTTTAATTCCAGCTTTTAAAAACGCCAAAGTTTGGAGTAATGACAAGCATTGGAAATGGGCAACTGAACCAAATCCGAGAGAAAAAGCATCGTTCTTAAAAGAGAATATCAATCCAATTAAAGAAAGTGGGCAGTTGGAATTTATTCATAGCAATTACAAAGAACAAATTGGTTTTGATGTCTTATTTATGGATGGTCATACAGAAAAACAAATGTTGCCAAAAATAGCATATCAAGGAAAAACAATCGTTTTTATGGCAGATTTATTACCTACAGTTGGGCACATTCCATTGCCTTATGTTATGGGCTATGATACAAGACCTTTATTAACTATTAAAGAAAAAGCAGCATTTTTAGACTTGGCTGCTGATGAAAATTTTTACTTATTTTTAGAGCATGACGCACATAACGAAATTTGTACAGTAAAGCATACAGAAAAAGGAGTACGATTAAACGAAACATTTACATTTAACGAATTATTTAATTAAGAGAATTTTATTATGAGAATTTTAAAACCAGTTTTATATACAGCATTTGCAGGAGTTTTTTTAGCAAGTTGTACAACAGTATCTAAACTTCCTGTTCCTAATGGAGTTGATAACGCTATAAATATACCAGCAAAAAAAGCAGCGTTAACAGATGTTGAAAAAGATAATTGGCAACATTTAGATTTAGCTACAGATACCATTCCAGGAATGAGTGTTGATAAAGCGTACCAATTTTTAGAAGGTAAAACCAGTGTGCCTGTAATTGTTGGTGTGGTAGATTCTGGTACCGATTTAAAACATGAAGATTTAGTAGATGTTGCTTGGGTAAATGCAGATGAAACTGCTGGTAATGGAATTGACGATGATAAAAATGGTTATATTGATGATATTAATGGTTGGAATTTTCTTGGAAAATCTTACAAAGAGCATTTGGAATACGAGCGTATTTTAATGAATCCATCAGTAGCTGATGCAGAAACTTTGGCTGAAGTAAAAGCATTTTATCAAGAAAAATTAGATGCAGCAAAAAAGGCAAATGAAATGTTGTTGCAAAATAAAACTAGATATGAGCAATTATTACAAGGTGTAAAAACTGCACATGAAGCTTTTGTCAATCATTTTGGAAAAGAAGACTATACAAAAGAAGAGGTTCTAGCAATTTCTACAACCGACGAAAATTTATCGAACCAAGTTGCATTTGCAAAACAAATGTATGCGTTTGGTTTGCCATCTATGGCAGCTGCAAAAACTGAATTAGAAGGTGGTGTAAATTATTTTATTGAACAATTAGCAACGAACAAAAAGTTAATTGCTGGCGATAATTTAAAAACCGATTACAGAACTGTTGTTGGTGATAACGCTTATGATATTAACGATTCTCCTGGTTATGGAGATGGAAATTCAGGCCATTCTGAAATTGATGAAGCTCATGGTTCTCACGTTTCAGGAATTATAGCAGCTACCAGAAATAATGATAAAGGAATGAATGGTGTTGCAAATAATGTAAAAATTATGGCAGTTCGTTCAGTTTCTAGTGGAGATGAATATGATAAAGATGTTGCTTTAGGAATTAGATATGCAGTAGATAATGGCGCAAAAGTTATCAATACTAGTTTTGGTAAAGCATTTTCGCCAAATAAAGAATGGGTTTATGATGCTATTAAATATGCAGCAAAAAATGATGTTTTAATTGTAAATGCTGCAGGAAATGATGGGAAAAACATCGATGTTGAAAAAACATATCCAAACGATTCTGAAGATTTAAAATTAGAAATTGCGAACAATTTATTGTCAATTGGAGCAATGAGCGCTAGTTATGATGAGAATTTACCAGCATCATTTTCTAATTATGGTAAAATAAATGTTGATATTTTTGCTCCTGGAGTTCAAATATATTCAACAACTCCAGAAAATGGCTATGCAAAATTTAGTGGAACATCTATGGCAGCACCATCAACTGCTGGAGTTGCAGCTTTAATACGTTCATATTACCCAGCATTATCTGCAAATCAAGTAAAGATGATTATTATGAATTCTGGAACAAAAATAGATTTACAAGTTATAAAACCAGGATCACAATCTCAAGAAAATCCAAAAGGAGAAATGGTTCCTTTTTCAGATTTATCTGTAACTGGTAGAGTTGTAAATGCAAATAATGCTTTACAAATGGCAGACAGAATTGTTAACGGAAAATAAATCAATAAAAACCAAATAAATAACAACTTATGAAAAAATACATTCTTTTTTTAGCATCTATATGTATGATTATCTCTTGTGCACAAACAAAAGAGGTTAGTTATACTCAGAATTCTTCTGCAGAAAATAATCCTGGTTATTGGCAACAACAAGTAGATTATACTATGGATATTGATATGGACGTAAATAAATATCAATATAAAGGAACGCAAAAATTAGTGTACACAAACAATTCTCCTGATGATTTAGACAGAGTTTTTTATCACTTATATTTTAATGCGTTTCAGCCAGGTTCTCAAATGGACATGAGGTCTTTAAATATCTCAGATCCTGATAGAAGAGTTCGTGATAGAATTAGCAAATTAAATGCGGATGAAATTGGATACATAAAAGTAAATTCTTTACAACAAAATGGAGTAGCAGTAAAGCATGAAACTGTTGGTACTATTTTAGAGGTGCAATTAAATACACCAATTAAAGCAGGTGAAAGTGTAACTTTTGATATGGTTTTTGATGCACAAGTTCCTGTTCAGATTCGTAGATCTGGTAGAAATAGTTCAGAAGATGTAGCTTTATCAATGGCTCAATGGTATCCTAAAATGGCAGAATATGATTTTCAAGGATGGCACACACCACCTTATATTGCAAGAGAATTTCATGGTGTTTGGGGAGATTTTGATGTAACACTGCATATTGATAAAAGTTATGTAGTAGGAGGAACAGGATATCTACAAAATCCGCAAGAAGTTGGGCATAATTATGCTGATAAAAAATTGCCTTTAAATTTACCAGAAGGTGATAAATTAACATGGCATTTTAAAGCACCAAATGTGCACGATTTTATGTGGGCAGCAGATCCTGACTATAATCACGATATTTTAACAATGAAAAATGGTATTGATTTACACTTTTTTTATAAGAAAACTTTAGAACCTGAATTTTTAGAAAATTGGAAAAACTTACAACCAAAAACGGCTGAGTTGATGACGTATTTCTCTGAAAACGTAGGTCAATATCCATACAAACAATACTCTGTAATTCAAGGTGGAGATGGAGGAATGGAATATGCAATGTCTACTTTAATCACTGGGAAACGTAAGTTTGGGAGTTTATTTGGTGTAACTGCACACGAAATGGCACATACCTGGTTTCAGTTTTTATTAGCAACCAATGAAAGTTTACATCCTTGGATGGATGAAGGTTTTACAAGCTATATTTCTAACAAAGCAGAAAATGAAATTTTAAACGAAAATAAAGAGAACCCACATGCAGGTTCTTATAGAGGTTACAGAACTATTGTTGCAAGAGGTTATGAAGAAACATTATCTACACATGCAGATAGATATGACACTAATTGGGCATATGGAACTGCAAGCTATTCGAAAGGAAATATCTTTTTATCGCAATTAGAATATGTTATTGGTTCAGAAAATGTTGCGAAAGGTTTAAAGAAATACTTTACAGATTTTAGTTTTAAACACCCAACTCCAAATGATATTAAACGTTCTATGGAAAAAGTTTCTGGGATTCATTTAGATTGGTATTTAAACGAATGGTCGCAAACGTTACATACCATAGACTATGGAGTAAAAGCCGTTGATGGTAAAAAAATAACGCTAGAAAGAATTGGTAAAATGCCAATGCCAATCGATTTGGAAGTTACCTATACAGATGGAAGTACAGAAAACTTCAACATTCCTTTAAGAATTATGAGAGGCGCAAAACCAACAGCTGCAAAAATAATTGAAGATTGGGCTTGGGCAAATCCTGTATATTCTTTTGATGTTGCAAAAACTGTAAAATCTGTAATGATTGATAAAAGTGGTTTAATGGCAGATATAAACTTAGAAAATAATTCTTTTTCTGTGGATTAAAGAATACATATTACAATGTATAGTAAAAAGGAGTAAGAATGTTTATCATTTTTACTCTTTTTTTTGTTGTATTTTTTACTGTCTTAACAAGCTAAAATTACCTTTTCTGTTTTTTATATTGTCTTTCTGGTCTATTAAAATAGCTTGAAACCAATAATCGTTTGCAATCATTTGTTTACCATTGTAAGTGCCATCCCAACCAATATCATCAATAGTAAAAGTGGCTATTTGTTTTCCATATCTATTAAAAATATTAATCGTACCACTTTTATAGTAACTTTTATCAATGCCTTTTATTTGCCAGAAATCATTATTTCCATCACCATTTGGTGTAAAAAAATTAGGGAAACTAATTAGGGCAATTTCAAAAGGAATTGAACCACAATTGTTATTGTCATTTACTTCTAAATTATAAACACCACCTCCTAAGTTTTCGAAAATAGGTTCATTTTGATAGTCAAATAAAATGTTATTATTTGCATCTAAAAGTCGAAACTCATAATCTCCTAAACCTAAATTATTCGTATTTATTTTGATAAAATTATTATCCGAATCATCTTGAACTTCTATATCGTTTATAGTGATATAAGAAATTGAAGATTCATTTATGACAATTTGCTCTTCCTCTGAATTACAACCATATTGTGATGTTGCAATTACTTTATAAACGCCACCTTTTTGAATATTTGTAGCTGATGAATTGCCAACAACAGTTCCATTTTCATCTCTCCAAGTGTAAGAAAAATTTGGGTTAGGATTGTCAACTTTAATTTCTAGATTTGAGTTGTTTGTTATGCAAATAATATCTTCTGCAATTAAATTAACAGTTGGTTTTTCTCTCACAATAAAGTCGACTGTGGTTTCTTCAAAACAAACATCATAAAGAGGATTTTCTAAACGAACTTTAATAGTTTGTGAAGTTGTATAAAAAGGATTTGGAAGAGGACTAGATAATTCCACATTATTTTCATCAAAATACCTAACAATCAAGTTGGTTTGACTGCCAATAATTTCGCTTTGAATAGTTGTTGTGTTAAAACCAACAAGACCATCAAAATCAGTATCACATTCTTCTTGTGGAGCAATTGTATTTGCTATGGGGACAGTATTTACAAGAAATTCTATAACATTTGTGTCACTACATTTTCCATCAAGATCTTTAGAATTTATATTCTCAATTTTCGCAGTAATTTTTTGAGAAGCTGTTACAAAAGGATTTGGTAAAGGACTTGAAAGCTCTTCATCATTTTCATCAAAATAAGTTACAACAACATTAGTTTGGTTGCCAATTATGGTGCTTTGTATGGTTGATGTATCAAAAGAAAAAACACCATCTCTATCATTATCACATTCAGGATTTATAATTACAGGATTTGCAATAGGCATTTTTTCTACGTTTAAAGAAATATGTGCACCTAAACCCAAACAGGCATTATCGACTTTACTATCAACTCTTATATAAATGTTTTGTTGATTTGGATACCCAATATTTTGATAATTTGAAATATCTGTAATCGGATTTTCTTCAGCTAAAGCATCTAATTCATTTTTGTAATAAGTAATTTCTAATTGTTGATTAACAGGAAATATATTTTGAATATCTGCAGTTACTGAGCTAAAATCGAAAGTAGCAATACCATCTGTTGTATTTGTTCCATCATCACATTGATAAAATGAATTTAATAATGTTGACGGAATTTGAGTTGTAGAAACAAATAGATTTACTTCGCTAATTTCAAAACAACCAGTGCTGTTCTCTACTCTAGCCCAAATTTTACCTGTACTAACTGTTTTATTTTCGTAGTTGGTAACATTAGAAATTGCAATCCCTTTATTTTCAGCAAGTGTTTTCTCTCCATGGAAGGTAATCGTATAATTCTCTGGATTTGTAACTATTTTTTCTTTTACTTCAATTAGATTGAAGAAACTGAAACCATTGATATCAGAATTATCACACTGTTTTAGAGAGACAATAGGGTTGATATTTGGAGCTTCAAAAATTTCTATTTCTTTAGGTATTGTATAAACTGTATTGTCTATGTGAGTTACAGTTGCTGTAACGTTATAAATACCTGAATTCGTAAATTGATGATTAATATCTATCTGTGTTGAAGTATTATTGATACCAGAACTTGGATCATCAAAATTCCAAACAACAGATTTTATTTCTGTTTGATTTGTTAAACTAAAATTGTTTGAAAAGTTAGAACAAGTATTATCATTTGTAATTTCAAAAGGAAAAATAGTTTTTGCTTCTCCATTTACGGTAACAAAAAAATTAACATTAGATTTTCCTATATCAGCACTATTTTTAAATTCATTATAGG
This sequence comes from Polaribacter sp. Hel_I_88, assembly GCF_000687935.1. Lineage (NCBI taxonomy): Bacteria > Pseudomonadati > Bacteroidota > Flavobacteriia > Flavobacteriales > Flavobacteriaceae > Polaribacter > Polaribacter sp. Hel_I_88. The sequence goes on from NZ_JHZZ01000001.1 coordinate 1,834,247, forward strand.
GTGGACAACCTCCACTGTATGATTTGAACCAAGATATTCCATTATCTTGTTTTGTACCTGCTGCAAAAGCAACAGCAGAACTAGCCAAGCTATGAAGTTGCTTTACCTCCACTAAAATTTTTTTTATACCAGCTTTAACAATAATTGGATTATTGAAGTATATAATAGAAATATGCGCATTTTGAGGGCTTGCAAATTGATCTTGACTTTTGCTTTTGCCAATGAGTTTGGTTTCAGAAAAAGAAGCTGGAAAATCATCATCAATTTCATAAATGTTAAATTCTACATTTGTGTCCCACTCATTAGATTCTACTAGTCCAATTTGTCCTGATTTAATAATATATTCTTCGTTATCAGAAATACCAAAGTTTGATAAAGTAAAAGACTTTGACCAACTCACACCACCCCAACTACAGCCATAAATTCCAGTTTCAAAAACTTCATCACCAATATTAGTAGAAAGTGTTAAATTAGATTTTGTATTAATTAAACTTCTCTTTTCGCCTGTTACGCTAATAAAAAAATTTGCATTAGGTTTTGGAGATTCTAATTGATCTGTAGTGATAAAAGTATAATGTTCTCTGCAACCATAAAACCAAGAAAAATCCTTGTCTTGTGCAGTGCCAGCAATTAAAACTTTTTTATAATCTGGATTATAAATATCTTCAGATTGGGTTATACTTACTAATATTTTAGTTGTTTTAGAAGGTATAACTACAGGTCTAGAAAATGTGATGTTTATGATTTCAGGTTTATTACCAATTTCTGGAACTGATACTGAACCACCTCCAAGATAAACATTGTTGGAATTTGGAAAGTTATCATCAATACTAAATACAGCAAAACTGATTCTTGCTCCATTATAAGAGTTGCTAATTGCAGTTTGGCCAGACCTTATTATTAATTGATCTGATTTAATAACTCCAAAATCTGAAAGGGTAAATGTCCTTGCCCAAGATTCTTCATAATCACACGATTCCCAATCAGTTTTAATAGGAGTATTTCCAACATTGTGGGTTAGTGTAATCTGAGATAAAAGGTTTGAACAAAATATTAATATAAGGGGTAAAAGTAATTTTTTCATCAAAAATAATATATAAGTTTACCCTAACCAACCATCTCTATCTAAACTTCTATATTGAATAGCCTCTGCAATATGATCTGGAGAAATATCAGCAACATCAGCTAAATCTGCGATGGTTCTTGATACTTTTAAAATACGATCGTAAGCTCTTGCAGAAAGGTTTAATTTTTCCATGGCAGTTTTTAAGAGTGATAAACTTTCAGGAGATAATTTACAGAATTTTCTGATTTGTTTTACAGACATTTGAGCATTGTAATGTACATTTTCAAATTCTTCAAAACGTTTGGATTGTATTTCTCTAGAGGCTGTAACACGTTTTCTAATATCTACAGAAGATTCGCCCTTTCTTTCTTCGGATAATTTCTCAAAAGGAACTGGAGTAACTTCAATATGAATATCAATTCTATCTAATAAAGGTCCAGAAATTTTGCTCAAATAACGTTGCATTTCTTGTGGAGAAGAGGTCATTGGACTATTTGGATCATTAAAAAAACCACTTGGACTAGGGTTCATACTAGCAACCAACATAAAAGAACAAGGATAAGTTACTGTGAATTTTGCTCTAGAAATGGTAACATCTCTGTCTTCTAAAGGTTGTCTCATTACCTCTAAAACTTCTCGTTTAAATTCTGGTAATTCATCTAAGAACAAAACGCCATTATGTGATAAAGAAATTTCTCCTGGTCTTGGATATTGGCCTCCACCAACCAAAGCAACATTGCTAATTGTATGATGTGGACTTCTAAAAGGACGTTGATATAAAAGTCCATTATTTTTAGTTTTACCAACCACAGAATGAATTTTGGTAGTTTCTAAAGCTTCGTGCAAGGTCATTGGAGGTAAAATACTTGGCAATCTTTTGGCTAACATTGTTTTTCCAGAACCTGGAGGCCCAATGAGAATAATATTATGACCACCAGCTGCTGCAATTTCCATGCAACGTTTTATAGATTCTTGTCCTTTTACATCCGAAAAATCGAATTCAGGGAAATCTATATTTTTGTAAAACTCGGCTCTTGTATCTACAATTGTGGGTTCTATTTTTTGATTTCCATCAAAATGATTGATGACTTCTAAAATATTTTCTACACCTAAAACTTCTAAATTATCAACAATTGCGGCTTCTTTTGCATTTTCTTTTGGCAGAATAAAATACTTAAAACCCTCTTCTCTTGCTTTTATAGCCATTGGCAAAACACCTCTTATAGGTTGCAGACTTCCATCTAAAGAAAGTTCGCCCATAATAATATATTCGTGAATGTTTTCTGATTGAATTTGATTGGAAGCTGCTAAAATTCCCATTGCTAAAGATAAATCATAGGAAGCACCTTCTTTTCTAATATCTGCAGGAGCCATGTTGATGATGATTTTTTTACCAGGAAGTTTGTAAGCATTATTATTTAAGGCAGCAGAAATTCTGTACGAACTTTCACTTACAGCTTTGTCTGGCAAACCCACCAAATGATACCCAATTCCTTTATCTATATTCACTTCAATGGTAATTGTGGTGGCTTCAATACCAAAAACTGCAGAACCGTAAACTTTAACAAGCATTTTCTTTTTTGATAAAAATAGATAAAATTAAACCAACAAAAAAATGCAACCTAAATTAAGATTGCATTTTATGTTTTTTAAAGTGATAAAATATTAAGCAGAATTTCTACTCGCATTAATATTTCCAAATAAAGAACGCATTACCATTTTTTCAAAGATTTCAATTTCAGCTTCATTTCCTGCTGTTTTTTGTAACTCCTGAATTTTCTTCAACGCAAATTGCTGAATCGTTAACAATGGCAACACAATACTTTCTCTAATTTCTATGGATGCTTTTCCAACTGGATGATTTTCCATCAATTCTGTATGCCCTGCTAATTTTAATAATAAACGTTTTGTGGTTTTATATTCTTCATAAATTAAAGTCCAAAATTCTCCGAAAACTTCGTCATCAGCCATATAAGCAGTTAAACCGAAAAACGATTTTGTTAAACTCATCATACTATTTTCTAGCAATGTTTTTAAGAAATCAGATGCGTTATAAAACTCAACTATTTCGTCAAATCTGTTGGCATCTTCGTACTTTTTTAATGCAGTTCCTACTCCATAAAAACCAGGAACGTTTTGTTTTAATTGACTCCAACTTCCTACAAAAGGAATGGCTCTTAATGCAGAAAAATCTAACGTGTCTGAATTTGAACGTTTACTTGGTCTACTACCAATGTTTGTTTTTGCATAATATTTTAAGGTACTCATTTGCTCTAAATAAGGTAAAAACTGCGGATGATTTTTAAAATCAACATAGGTTTTATAACTTGTTTTTGCTAAATCATCAATAATAGTTCTATGAGCATCATTCAATTGATCTTTCGTAAAAACCTCATTTTTAATACCTGAACTTATCAATTGTTCTAAATTGAATTGAGAAGAATTTAATGTTCCAAAATTAGAACTAATGGTTTGTCCTTGAATGGTTAACTGAATTTCTTTATCTTCAATTGTTGGACCTAAAGAAGCGTAAAATTGATGCGTTTTTCCTCCTCCTCTTGCAGGTGGTCCTCCTCGTCCGTCAAAGAAAATAACTTCAATGTCAAATTCTCTAGAGATTTTTGTTAAGGCTTCTTTGGCTTTAAAAATTCCCCAATTTGCCATTAAATAACCACCATCTTTTGTTCCATCAGAAAACCCTAACATAATCGTTTGTTTGTTTTTTCTTTTCGATAAATGGTATCTGTATGTTTTATTGGTGTATAAAATGCGCATTACATCACTTGCATTTTCTAAATCGTCAACCGTTTCAAAAAGAGGAATAACATCAACTGGTAATTCGTTTTCAAAACCACATAAATTTAGCATTGCAAAAGTTTGCATTACATTTAAAGCAGATTGGTTGTTGCTAATAATATATCTGTTGGCACCTCTTTCCCCATTTCTTTGCTGAATAGTTTTTAAGGCGTAAATAGATTCTATCGTTTTTACAGACATTTCATCTGTTAAAACTTCAGGGTCTATAGTTCCTTTAATTTCTGCTAAAACTTTTATTTGATCATCTTCTGATAATTGATGATAATTTTCAGGAAAAGTAGCATCTCCAGAAGCTAATAAATCGTCTACAATTTGCGTAAATGCTTTGTGATGCACTCTACTATCTTGGCGAATATCTAAGGTTGCAAAGTGAAAACCGAAGATTCTTACCTTGTTTATAAAGTCGTTTAATTCTTCTATAAATAAAGAATTATGCTTTTCGATTATAATTTCTCTAGCTGCATATAATTCTTCTAACAATATTTTTTGAGAGAAATTTACTTTAGAATAACTTCTAATAACGTGCTTGTATAAACGTTTTTCAATTTTGCTTAAAATTTCGTGAACGCCATCAAAAGTGAAACGTCTTTTTAAACGTCTTACATCTCTATAATAATTTCTTAAAATAGATTGACGCAATCTTTCTGCAACATCTAACGTAATTTGTGTGGTTACAAATGGGTTTCCATCTCTATCTCCTCCAGGCCAAAAACCAAGATCTATAATTTCATTATCAATAGGATGTCCATCATATACATTATGCTGAATATAGTTGTAAATTTTTGGCACAGAATGATAAAAAACATTCTCTAAATACCAAATTAAACTAATAGCTTCATCATAAGGAGTTGGTTTTGTCTTCTTGTAAAAAGGCGTTTTCCCTAATTGAGCCAACAACTTTTTTATCAATAATAAATCGTCATTTTGAATGGCTTTATCCAAATCTGTGATAATTCCTAAAACAGAGCCAGGATAAAATTGCGTTGGGTGTGCAGTTAAAACAACACGAACTTTAAAATCTTCTAAATGTTTTTTAAGTTCCTCTTTTTTATCATTTAAAATGGCAATTTCTTTAGAGTTTCTTAGCGTTCCAATTCCATCCATATTATTTACAATAGGAAACGCAGCATCTTCAATAGCATCAAACAACACTACTTGACGTTCTATATATTGTATAAATTGAAAAAGTAAATCGGTCTTGTTTTTTCCTTCTGATGAGTCTTGATATTTGGTAAAAAATTCTTCTACAATTTCTGTAGGATTTTTTCCTTCTTCAAATCCTTTTTCACAAATTTTATGAAAAAGTGGTAATAAAACACCTGTATTGTCAATCGTATCAAAAGGGAGTGTAATAAATATGCTGTTATAAATTTGATATTTAGACAACACATTGTCATTAAATCTTGTTAATTCTGGTAATGCAGACATATTTTTAAATTTTATAGTGTGAAATTACAAAAAACCAAAAATAAAGCAGCTAGGTTTATACGAATAATCAGGTAAAAAATTACGAAATCGATATAAATTTGTGATGTTTTTTTACAAATGTTTAATATCTAATAAAAAGTATTGAAATTGTTATTTTTTATTCTGTTGGTTGTACAGAAAGAGGGCTTGGACACCACAAATTCCAACGAGTTGGATCGTTTTCTAATAGAAAACCTTTCAGTAAATTTTCGTCTCTATAAGCAATGTAATCATCATAAATAAAAGCAGTTGGTGTTTTTCCGAAATTTCGAAGTCTTAAAGAGTATGGATTTGCATCTGAATCATTCAAATCCAAATAAGCAAAATTAAAGTTATTTAGTTTCAATTTTTTATTGATGTCAGAAAAGTCGTTTTTTGAATTTAATAAATTAGAAAAGGTATAAATACTTACGGGTTTTTTTAAGGTTGGTGTAGTTGTATTTTGAGCAAAAATGGATAAATTGATTAAAAGAAAAATAGAAAAATAAATATTTTTTAGTTTCATGGTTTTATGTTTTTTTTCGTTCAATTTATAAATGTAATTTATTTAGAAAAATCTATTTGTTACCCAACATTTTTTTATCCTCCCAATGTTCAATCCTTTTGTCTATTTCTTTTTTAGGAAGTCTATTATTTAATTGAAATAGTTGTTTTATTTTTTCTATTGCAATCGGAAATTCAACCAAACTTTCCTTTACTAATTCATCAAAAACATAAATAATACCTCTTACTTCAATTCCTTGTTTACTAACTTGTTTTCTTAGTTTTCCATCCCCAGTCAGTAAAGTTCCTGATAATTTTTTGCTATAATACCAAACAGAACAATCTTCAAAACTCAAACCACTTGAAGACTCTAATAATTCAGATATGTTTTGAAAATCTATAGTTTCCTCTGTTTCAATTATTTTCAAATAACCATTTTTATATAACACTGAAACTGGACTTTTTTGTTCTTCATTTAACTCTTCATAAACAAAATCGGTTGTATATAAATCAAAAGGTAGTTTTGAGAAAACATCTAATAAGTCAAGCTTTGCTAAATCAATTAAAATATTGGCATCATTTATAACAATCTTCATTAGAGCAGAACTTAGATTAAAGCATAATTTTCTTTAACGAATTCTATATTTTTTCCTAATAAAGAAGAAGCCTTACTAATAGATATATTTTCTTGAGCTAATGCTCTATAAACAAGACGTTCGTAACGATTTGAATTTTCAGGGGTTTCAAATCTTGAATAATTTACTTCTTTTTTAAGACTAGGATTAAAATTTATCTTTATATAAAATTGTTTTTGACGCTCTTTTGATAATATTTTAGCATCAACTAATCTATATACAATTGCAGGAACACTAATTCCATATTTTTTTTGAGTAGAGATTAATTCAGTCAAAGTTATACCCTTTCTTTTTCCTCCAAATTCATTAATAATAATGTTTTTAGGTAAAAGAAATTCTGATGCAAATTTATTGCAATAATTTTCCTCTTCATTTATTTCACAATCGGGAAGATTTAATAATAAATGACCTAATTCGTGCAACAAAGTAAATCTTTTCCTTTCAACAGGGAAATTACCATTAACAACAATTACAGGATATTTGTCATTTACATAAGTTGCTAGTCCATCAAATTTTTCATCAGTATCGTAAAGTTCAATAACTTTAATTTCTTTATCTTCTAAAAGTTGTATAATGTTATGAATTGGGTCAGTACCAATATTCCATTCAGTCCTTAGTTTTAATACTGCGTTTTCGATATCATTAATATTATTGATGCTAATATCTTTTATAATATTTTTAAATGAATAATCTATAGATAAAGTATCTTCAACCCATAAATAATTTTCAAGTTTGATTTTTATTTGTTCTTTTAGAGAATTCTGTTTTTTCATTGAAAAACTAGATTTTTTTCTAAAATTAACCTCTCCAATATCTACCTTAAATGAATTAAAAAAATAATCAATTTTTAAACCAAAAAGGCGAGATAGTTTTAATAATTTTGAGCTTGAAGGCATAGAAATACCTTTCTCATATTTGCTCACCATTTGTTTTGAAATTTGTAATTCATCTGCAATATCTTGTTGCGACAAACCTTTTAATTTCCTAGCATTTTTTATTCTATAAGCTACTATTTTTTCCATCTTGATTTAATAAAGTTGACAAATTTACATAAATATAATCAAAAGTCAACTAAGAATCAAATTTTGAGCGATTTTTTATGTTGGGTAAGTCCTTAAAATAGTAACTTTTAAAACACATATCTCATAAATTTAACTTTATATGTTACTCTCTTATTAGAAGTATAATTTCTACATCAAAAATTATGCTACTTTTTATTTTCAAAATTTTGCAAACCTTTTTGTAGCCAAGCATAATAGGTGTCTCTATCTGTATATTGTTGTTCAGTATTTAAAACTTCCAAATCTGGACTTAACAAAACATAATAAGGTTGAGATGTGTTTTTAAAATTAATCACTTGAAAAGTTGACCATTTATCTCCTACTGTTTCAATTTTTTTAATTTTTCCATTGTCTTTTAAAAAATCAAATTGCTCATCTTTTGGCAATTCTTTTTCATTGTCATCAACATATAAAGAAATTAAAATATAATCGTTTTTTAATGTTTGATAAATATCTAGTTCGCTCCAAACATTTTCTTCCATTTTTCGGCAATTCACACAAGCCCAGCCTGTAAAATCTAACAAAATTGGTTTGTTAACTTCCTTGGCTTTTGCCAAACCTTCTTCAAAATCTTTGTAGCAATCTAAACCTAAAGGACAATCGCTTTCTTGCTCATAAATACTGTAAAACTGAGGAGGAGGAAAGCCACTTAACAACCCTAAATTCCAAGTTGGGTTTTTTAGAACTCCAGGAATCATATAAATAACAAATGAAACAACTAAAACTCCGAAAGAAATTCTTGAAAACGATAATTTTTTAACAGGCGAATCGTGAGGAAATTTAATTTTAGCGAATACATATAAAGCCAAACCTATAAAAATTACAATCCAAATTCCCATGAAAATCTCACGTTTTAGAAAATCCCAATGGGCAACTAAATCTGCATTTGACAAGAATTTAAATGCCAACGCCAATTCTAAAAAACCTAAAACTACTTTAACTGTATTTAACCAACCTCCAGATTTTGGTAAAGAATTTAACCAATTTGGGAACAAAGCAAACAATGCAAAAGGCAAAGCCAAAGCCAAACCAAAACCAGACATTCCAGCCGTTAATTGTGTTGCGCCACCATCTGAAGTTAAAGAACCAGCCAATAAAGAACCTAAAATGGGTCCTGTACATGAAAAGGAAACAATTGCTAAGGTTAATGCCATAAAAAAGATGCCAATAATTCCGCCAACTGATGAAGCATCATCCATTTTATTTCCCCAAGAACTAGGTAAGGTTATTTCAAAAAATCCAAAAAATGAGAACGCAAAAACAACTAAAACCACAAAAAAGAAAATATTTAACCAAACATTGGTGGAGATTGTGTTTAAAATTTCAGGATCTAAATTATCTAAAAAGTGAAAAGGTAAACTCAATAAAATGTAGATAAGAACAATAAAAAATCCATACAAAATTGCATTGAAAATCCCCTTCTTTTTGTTTTTAGATTGTTTGGTAAAAAATGAGACTGTTAAAGGAATCATTGGGAAAACACAAGGAGTTAATAGTGCTAATAAGCCACCAACAAAACCAAGAATAAAGATGCTTAATAAACCTCCTGAAGTTTCTGAATTAGAATCTGAACCATTTTTTAAAAGGGCTACATTTTTTAAATCTAACTGTAATTGTTGTTTTAATTTTGCACTTTTTTCATCAATAGAAGTGTTTAAAGCAATTTCTTTTCCTGAAAGGGAAAGGGTAAAGTTTTCATCGAAATTTATACAAGCAGTTTCACAAACTTGCCCAAAAAAATTCAGCTTAATTTGCGTTATTTCTTTGTTGGTTAATTGTATTCTTTGAGTGATCGTTGCTTTGTCTTTAAAAACAATTTCTTCAACTTCCCAAACATCAGAATATTTTTTAAAGGTGTCTTTTTCATCAGCTTTGCCAACTAATTTATAACCAGTTTCATTTTCTGGAATAGAAATTTTTAACGGAATAGATGCATCATCTGGATTATCTTGTGAGTACAAATACCAACCTTTGTAAAGTGTTGCATTAAAAATAACATCATATTCAGTTTCTGATATTTTTTTTACAGAAGTTTCTATTTTTATTGGGGCATCTTCAGTTTGTGCGTTCAAAAATAAAGTGAACAAAAAGATAAAAAGTGTGAGGAATTTCTTCATTATAAAGTTGTAATTTTTAAGGTGCTTTTGGTTGATGGTTTTATTGAAAAACGCCTGTCTTGTCTATGGTTTATCACCCAAATAATTTCGTTATTTGCATTGCAAAGTAGCCAAGTATTTTCTTTTTCTAAAAGCGAAAATTTAGCATCTTTAAAAAATTTACTCAACTTTTTTTTGCCTTGCATTTTAGAGGGATAAAGATAGTCTCCATTTTGCCATTTTCTAATAAGTAAAGGGTACTTTAACAAATCTTTATCAACGTAAATAGTTTGCTTGTTTTCTGTTGATTTTTCTTGAGTTTGTTCAAAAGTTAATTGAACTGGGTTTGTTATTTTTGATTGATTTTCTTGAATTAGAGATTTCTCGACTACGTTTGAAATGACATTTGTTTTTTTAGTCAACATTAAAAAGTCTCTATCTTTTAACAAACGATGTGTTTCAGAAAAAACTTGTTTACCAGATTGTGCAGAAAGTAAATCGTAAACATCATTCCATTCTGTAAAACCAAACTTTTTTAGAAGCTGATATAAATACGCTTTCGAGTTTGAAAGTTGCTGTATTTTATCAATATTTATTTTTGTGATAGCATTTTTTGTTTCCATTATTTCTGATGAAACCTTATCAATACTATCTGTAAGAATTTGCTGACTTTCTTGTAAATTCTCTAGTGTTTTTTCAAATGATGACAATAAACTTGGGTTGACCTCTTTTAAAATAGGTACTACTTGATGTCTTATTTTATTTCTGGTGTATTTTGTAGAGGCATTACTTGCATCTTCTCTCCAGCTAATGTTATTTTCTTTGGCATATTTTAGAATTTCTTCTCTAGAAAAAGGCAAAAGCGGACGCACAATATTTCCGTTGATTTTTGGGATTCCAGTAAAACCCTCCAATCCAGTTCCTCTTGTTAAATTGATGAGAAAAGTTTCTAAATTATCATCTGCATGATGAGCTGTTATAATAAAGTCGAAATGATGTTTTTCAGCTAATTCTTGAAACCAAGAATAACGTAATTCTCTTGCTGCAATTTGTGTGGAAAGTTTATTTTCTTTTGAATATTTTTGGGTATCAAATGATTTTATAAAAATCTGATTAGACGTTTTTTGTGATAAATTATTTACAAATTCTGCATCTAAATCGCTTTCTTTTCCTCGTAAATTAAAATTGCAATGTGCCAAAGAAATATCAAAATGTAAAGTGGCTAATTGTTGATATAAAACAACAGAATCTAAGCCACCAGAAATGGCAATTAATAGTTTTTTATCCTTTAAAAAAGGAAAATTTTGGTTGATATGAGCTGTGAATTTCTGTATCATTTTAATCTTCAAAAATACGAAATTTTAAAATGATTATAGAACTTTAAAAAACCACAAAGGTTTTTAAAATTTTTGTGGTTTGTAGTTATTTTAAAGTTATGAATTCAACCAATCAACTATATCTTGCAACATTTCTTCTTTGCATAAATCGTTGTGCAATTCGTGAAAACCATTTTCATATAATTTTAAAGTGGCATTTTTTGAATTGTTTGCAAATTTTTCGGTCCCTTTATAATCAATGATACTGTCAGCAGTTCCATGTAATAAAAACATAGGAGTTTTCAGTTTATTGGCATTTTCGATTGCCCATTCTCCAGTTTCAATAAACTTAATCGAGTAATTTGGACTAATTTTAGCGTGAATTAAAGGATCATTCATATATTTTTTAACTTCTTTTTTATCTCTAGAAATTGCATTTATATCCAACTCATTTCCCATTGTTAAAGATGGAACGATGTTTTGAAGCATTTTACCTACAAACAATTTTATAGCTGGCGGTTTAAAAGCCAATTTTAAAAATGGACTTGTGGCTATAATTCCTTTTAAATGGTGTTCTTTTCTGATGCTATAATTTACAACAGCATTACCACCCATAGAATGTCCGTATAAAAAAACGGGTTTGTTTGGAAACAAATCTTTTGCTTTTTCTATCACTTTAGTAATGCTTTCTAAAACAGCTTCAAAATTTGGATTATGACCACGTTTTCCTTCGGTTTTACCATGTCCAAAATGATCAAAAGTAACCACAGAAAAATTGTTCTCTGTCAATTTTTTTGCTACATGTTTGTAACGACTAGAATGTTCGCCCATTCCATGAGCCAAAACTACGACTGCTTTTGTGTTTTCTGCTTCCCAATATTGACCGTAAAATTTAGTCTTATAAAAGTTGAATTTAAATTCTTTATGTGTCATAAATAAATATTTACACAAAAATAGAGAATTATTATTCGTAAGTTATACGTATATTTATCGTAAATAATACATAAAATGATTCAAAATAAAAAAAGAAAAGAAGTTACTTTAGATGCTAATATCATAGAATTACTAGAGCTGCAAGCAAAAAGGGAAGGTAGAAAGCTGAAAAATTTTATGGAATATGTTTTGTGTGAAAAGGCAAATGATTTTCAGCTAACAGAGGATTATAAAAAAATGATGGACAAAACTTTAGATGATTTTGATAAAGGAAATATTAAATTTAAGGATTGGGATGCTGTGAAAAAAGAAATGTATAAGAATGATGTTTAAAATATAATCTTATTAATAAGATTTTTAATTAGTTATATTAATATCATCAGAAGTACTTAAAACACCATCCTTTCCGAGTGAAATTAGTTTGTAATTTAAGGAATCTTTTGAGATAGTGTAGCTAAAATTGTTTTTCCAACCATCTAAAGTGATGTTTTTACGCAATGGATTTTTTCTAATAATTGTTTTTAATTCCTTTGGATAAAAGCCAAACTGCTTTTTCTCTGCTTCTAATAATAATTTTATTTCAATAATTTTATCTAAAGTCGAAGCAAAATTTTGATTTCGAATATTGTTTAATCTTAAAATGAAAATAGGAATTGAGATTATAAGTATTACAATCCCAATTTTATTCATAGGACTTATCATTCTTTTTTTTGTCAAGTTGTTTTCTTTCTCGAACTTTCTTCTTTTTCTAACTTTAAACCAATGTTTAATATCTGAATAAAGCTCTATAACATCATCAATTAAACTATGCACTTTTATTGTTTTTCAACCAAACTCTAAGTTCCTTTCTCAAAGATTGCTCAGGTTTTGGCAAAGGAATTGTATTTCCGAATTTCTTACTTCTATTAAATTTAGAGAATGTGATTTTTAGTTGTTTCCATTCTTCAGGATACAATTCTAAAAATTTATTGAACATTGATTGTTCTGTTTGTTTCTCTTTCAATTTATCAAAAATAAGTTTGAATTTTTCTTCTTTTTCTAAGCTCATCTGGTTAATATTTTAAGATTTTTTTGATTTGTTTATTCAGAATTCAACAAAACAAATTTCATTGCTTTTGCTTTCAGTAAACATTCTTCATATTCTTTTTCGGGAATTGATTTTGCTGTAATAGCACCACCAACAGAATACGAAATATACTTTTTTTCATCGTTATAAAGTATACTTCTAATGACAACATTAAAATCGAAATCGCCATTTGGTGTAAAATACCCCACAGTTCCAGAATACAATCCACGTTTTGTTTCTTCTAAATTTTCAATGATTTTCATCGCAGAAACTTTTGGAGCGCCAGTCATACTTCCCATTGGGAAAGTACTTTGTAAAACATCAATTGGATGCGTTTTATCATCAATTTCAGAAACCACAGTCGATATCATTTGATGCACTTGTTTAAAAGAATACACCTTGCACAATTCCTCCACTTTTACAGAACCCATTTTTGCGGTTTTTGATAAATCGTTTCTTACCAAATCTACAATCATCACATTTTCAGAACGTTCTTTGATATCTCTTTCTAAATCAGATGCAATTTTGGCATCATCAATTTTACTAATTAAACGTTTTGCAGTGCCTTTTATAGGTTGAGAAATAATCTTATTTCCTTCTTTTTTAAGATATCTTTCTGGAGATGCACTCAACAAATATTGATGCTCCATTTTTAGAAAAGTAGCAAATGGAGGCGTAGAAATTTCATTTAAATGATTGTACACTTTCAACGGATTTATGGTTGAATTTTCTGCATAAAATTCCTGACAAAAATTAGCTTCATAAATATCGCCTCTTTTAATGTGTTCTAAGACTTTGTTCACTTTAGAGTGATATTCGTCTTTATGAATTCGGAGTTTTATTTTGAAGTTATTTTTCGAATTCACTTCGACAAGCTCAATGTGACAATCAATTTTATTAATTTCCTCAAAATCTACATCAATTTCATTATCTACCATTTTTAAATACTGAAATTCAACGGTATTATCTTTGATAAAAAACAACTTTTGAGGCTGAAAAAAGTACAAATCTGCAAAATCTAAGCCATCAAAATTATGAGATGAAAGTCGTTCTACATCATTCTTTACATCATAAGAAATATAACCAAAAATATAGTCTTTTGTAATAGTTTGATATTCTTTTAGCTTCTCAAAAGCATTAAAATAATCTGTTTTTATAGATGTGAATTCTTCAACAGCTAAACAACCATCAAAACTAGAATATTGCTGTTTGTAATTGTTAGAATCCAACCACAAAACTGTTTCAAATTGTTGTGCCCAAAGTAAAATTTGCGCTTTGAATTTAGCTATATTATCAACAGTAAAAGTTTTTGTAGTTCTTTGCATATTTTCTGTAAAAATACTTGAAAGTTTTAGAAATAAAAAAGACCTCACAGGTTTTAGAAACCTGTGAGGTCTGTAATACTATAAATTTATTTTAAGCATTTAATGGTTTTCCATCCCAAGCAGCTTTTGCAGCTTCTTTTACAGCCTCAGAATACGTTGGGTGACCATGACAAATTCTTGCTAAATCTTCTGCACTTGCTCTATATTCCATAGCAACAGCAGCTTCCATAATTAAATCTGCAACTCTTGCACCAACCATATGAACTCCTAAAATTTCATCTGTTTTTTTATCAGCTAAAACCTTTACAAAACCATCAATATCTCCACTTGCTCTAGATCTTCCTAAAGCACGCATCGAAAATTTACCAGCTTTATAGTCTATTTTTGCCTCTTTTAATTCTTCCTCAGTTTTACCAACTGCAGCAGCTTCTGGCCACGTATAAACAATGCCAGGAATTAAATTATAATTGATATGTGGTTTTTCGCCAGCAATATATTCTGCAACTACAACACCTTCTTCTTCAGCTTTATGAGCTAACATTGCACCTTTTACAACATCGCCAATGGCATAAATATTTTTTACGTTGGTTTGTAAATGATCGTTGATGGTAACTTGACCACGTTCATTAACTTCCACACCAACTTTTTCTAATCCTAAACCTTTTGTATATGCTTTTCTTCCTACAGAAACCAGGCAATAATCACCAGAAAATTCAATTTCTCTATCTTTTTTATCAGTTGCTTTTACAACAATAGTATCTCCATTTCTTTCAACAGAACTCACTTTATGACTTGTTGCAAATTTAACGCCTTGTTTTTTGAATACTTTCTGTAATTCTTTAGAAACATCAGCATCCATTCCAGGAACAATCTTGTCCATATATTCAATTACAGTAACTTCTGCTCCCAAACGTGCGTAAACAGAACCTAATTCTAAACCAATAACTCCACCACCAATTACAATTAAATGTTTTGGAACTTCTTTTAATTTTAAAGCTTCTGTAGAGGTTATAATTCTGTCTTTATCAATATTGATAAAAGGCAAATTGGCAGGTTTTGATCCAGTTGCGATGATGATATCTTTTCCTTCAATAACTTCTGATGAACCATCATTTTTAGATATTTGTACATGCGTTGCATCTTCAAAAGAACCTAAACCTTCAAAAACATCAATGTTATTTTTGTCCATTAAATATTTAATTCCACCAGTGGTAGTTTCTACAACATTGGCTTTTCTTGCAACCATTTTTGTAAAATCGAAAGATGGTTTTTCAACAGAAATTCCATGTTCTTCAAAATGATTTACAGCATCGTAAAAATGATGCGAAGAATCTAATAAAGCTTTAGACGGAATACAACCAACATTTAAACAGGTTCCTCCTAAAGTGCTGTATTTTTCAATAATCGCAACTTTTTTTCCTAATTGTGATGCTCTAATTGCAGCAATATATCCTCCAGGACCAGAACCAATAACAATAATATCGTATTTCATGTGATGTTTTTTAATTGACATTTAAACAACAAAAATAAGGATATTTTTAGAGAATACTATTCAAATTATGTAGATTTACATTTTGATAATTTATAAATTTTATCTCATGAAAGTTTTAAAGAATACAGGAATAGTTTTATTGATAATTTTAGTGATTGCTCAGTTTTTTGGACCTGAAAAAAACGATGGTAATATCGATACTGTAAATGCATTTATTGCAGAAACGAATCCACCAGAAAATGTTTTGAATGTTATGAAAACTAGTTGTTTTGATTGCCATTCTGCAAAAACAAATTACCCTTGGTATAACTCAATTACACCCGTTAATTATTGGTTGGATGAGCATGTTAAAGATGGAAAAAAGCATCTAGATTTTTCTAAATGGAGTGAATACTCTTTGAAAAAGAAAGAACACAAAATGGATGAATTGCATGAAGAAGTAGAAAAAGGAGAAATGCCTTTAAATTCTTATACTTGGACACATGATGAAGCAAATTTAACGCAAGAACAAGTGGATGCTATTGTAACTTGGGGTAAAAAAGTACAAGCTGATTATAAGCAACAATTGAGCGCAGAATAATTGAAACAACATGTTTTAATAATTGGAACAGTTTGGGTAGAACCCAATTCGTCTGCTGCTGGCAGTAGGATGTTGCAATTAATTGAACTGTTTTTAAATGAAAATTATAAGGTAACTTTTGCTTCTACTTCTCAAAAATCTGAAAAAGCTGCAAACCTAACTTCTTTACATGTAGATGAAGTTATTATTGAATTAAATGCATCTACTTTTGATGATTTTATCATCAACTTACAACCCACAATGGTTCTTTTTGATCGATTTATGACAGAAGAACAATTTGGTTGGCGAGTTGCAGAAAATTGCCCAAATGCACTAAGAATTTTAGATACTGAAGATTTACATTTTTTACGAAAAGTCCGTCATCAACAACTCAAAAAAGGAGAGGAATTTACCAACGAGGCTTTATTAAAATCTGAGGATACAAAAAGAGAAATTGCCTCAGTTTTAAGATGCGATTTGTCTTTAATCATCTCAACGTATGAAATGGATTTGCTAAAATCTGTTTTTAAGATTGATGAAAAAATCCTGTATTATCTTCCTTTTCTTTTAAATAAGATTGATGAATATCAATCTGAAAAATGGAAAACTTTTGAAGAAAGAAAGCATTTTGTTTTTATTGGTAACTTTTTCCATAAACCAAATGTAGATGCTGTTATCACTCTTAAAAAAGAGATTTGGAGTGAAATTAGAGAATATCTTCCAGAAGCAGAAATGCACATTTATGGTGCTTATGTAAATCAGCAAATACAAGAATTACACAATAAAAAAGAAGGTTTTATTATAAAAGGATTTGCAGAACACTCAAAAGAAGTCATAGAAAATGCAAAAGTTCTTTTAGCACCTTTAAGTTTTGGGGCAGGTATAAAAGGCAAATTAACAGAAGCCATGATTTGTGGAACGCCAAGTGTTACAACATCAATTGGAGCAGAAGGAATGCACAATAATTTACCTTGGAATGGTTTTATAGAAAATGATTTTCATCAATTTTCAAAAAAAGCAATAGAATTATATTCTGATAAAAGTATCTGGAAAAATGCTCAAGAAAACGGAATTGAAATCATCAATAACATCTACGATAAAGAAAAATTAAGTCCACTTTTTATCCATAGAGTATTAGAAATTCAAAAGAATTTAGAAAACCATAGAACTCAAAATTTTTTTGGAAGTATGTTGCAACATCAAACGTTACAAGCTACAAAGTTTATGAGTAAATGGATTGAAGAGAAGAATAAGTAGGCAGTTTTTCAGGCTTCAGTTGGGAGTAATCAGCAGTTTTTTTAGTTTTCAGTTGCAGTTTTCAGTCATCAGCAGAACTTTAGTAACTTGCTGACTACAAATTGATTTACTGAGAGCTGTCAACTGGACTATAATCTAAAGGCAAAGCATTTGCGAATTTTTTATAGGACCAATAGCCCTCATAATAAACATCTAAAGGATTTACTAAAAGACCATTCCTGTCGATTACAGATGGTTTTTTTAACGGAATTACAGAAGATGATTGTGGATAAGCTTCTCTCATTTTACTAAAAACACTTCTCTTAATGTAGCCTATTTCTTCTTTTTCTTTTGTGTAAACTACTAAAATATTATACTCTATATTTAGATAATTTCTCATATTTTTCTTTGAAAAAATATCAGTAATAGGAGCTTTACTTTTATAAATATTGTCTTTATATTTTGGTAATTTTACTTTTTTAAGTAAAACTCTTGCTGAATCCAAAGCATTTTTAGGTACTGTTATTTTTTCTGTAAAATTTATTGTAGGTAAAGATAACCTTACCAATTCTCTAGCTTTTTTTATTTCTGCTTCACTTGGTCTTTCTGGGTTAGGAACTCTTTTAAAAAGATGTATTAAAAAGCCATCTTTGTAGGTTGTTCCTTTTAGTAGTGATTGATAAAAATGAACGTAAGAGCCATTATAAGTTTTCAATCTATTTGCTAGCCAGCGTTTTTGCTTCCTTTTATTCCCTTTTAATTCTTGATATCTTGAGTATCCTAAATAACTTACATAATTTTTATTTCTTTCAAAGTGTTCTAATTCATAAATAATTGAATATCCTAAACCTTTATGATATATTTCTATTGGTTTTCTGGCATAAGCAGTTAAAATATTTTCTAATGCATTATATTCAAAATGTAAAACTTCAGGATTTTTAATTTCACAATCTTTTGAAAGTTCTGATTTGCCAATAAATTCTTTCTTAAATTCAGCAAGGTTATACTTCCATTCATCATCATATACCGTTTTTTTTATGATAATTTCATCTAACATTTCATCATCTTCTACTAAAGCAAAAACCAATGGTTTTAAATAATTGGCTGTGTTTAAGGCGTAATTAATTTTTTTGAATCCTAAATAAGACACAATTAAGTCATATTGCCCAGGTTTTACAGAAATTGAAAATTCACCATTTTCATCTGTAGTAGTTCCTAACATTGTATTGTTTAAATACACAGCAACATTTTCTAAAGGGCCATTTTGTTGAAAAACAGTTCCTTTAATTTCTATTTGCGAAAAGGACGAAACAGTAGAAAAAACCAAAAAAATAAAAAATAATTTCCTCATTGTATATTTATATAACGAATAAAGAAGAATTTTATAACAATTTCTGGTGATTAATATTTAGTCGTTAAAAAGTCTTCAGTTGGCAGTGGCAGTTTCCAGTTCTCTGTTGACTGCAAACTGCGACTGCAAACTGAATACTAAACCAATCCAGCTCTTTTTAAAAGTGCATCTGGTTTTGGTTCTTTTCCTCTAAAACGTTTGTATAATTCCATTGGCTTTTCTGTACCACCTTTCGATAAAATATTTTCCTTGAATTTTGTAGCAACTTCTTTACTGAAAATCCCTTTTTCTAAGAAATATTCAAAAGCATCTGCGTCTAAAACTTCTGCCCATTTGTAAGAATAATAGCCAGCAGCGTAGCCACCTTGAAAGATATGTGAAAACGAGGTACTCATTGCATTATCTAAGACATCTGGATATAGTTTTGTATCCCCAAAAGCAATGTTTTCAAACTCTTTTATACTTTTTATTGCTGATGGATTTTCAGAATGCCATTTCATATCTAACAATCCAAAACTTAACTGACGTAACGTTTGCATGCCTTCATGAAAACTTGCAGATTCTTTAATTTTCTCAACATATTTCATTGGGATGATTTCGCCAGTTTCATAATGTTTTGCAAACAACTTTAAGGCCTCTTTTTCATAACACCAGTTTTCTAAAACTTGACTTGGTAATTCAACAAAATCCCAAGAAACAGAGGTTCCAGATAAACTATTGTAAGTGGTATTTGCTAGCATACCATGTAAAGCGTGCCCAAATTCATGAAACAAGGTTGTAACTTCATTAAAAGTCAATAAAGATGGTTTGGTTGCTGTTGGTTTTGTGAAATTACAAACAATAGAAACGTGAGGTCTTTCATTCACGCCATTTTTTATATATTGAGATTTGTAACTTGTCATCCAAGCACCATTTCTTTTTCCTTTTCTAGGATGATAATCAGCATAAAAAACAGAAATAAAGTTGCCTTTATTATCAGTAACATTGTATGTTTTTACATCTTCATGATATTTATCGATGTTAAAAACTTCTTTAAAATTCAAATCATACAAACGATTTGCAATCTCAAAAACGCCATCAATTACATTTTCTAACTTAAAATATGGTTTTAAAATTTCTTGATCTAAATCAAATAATTCTTTCTTCAGTTTTTCTGAATAATAAGCACCATCCCATTTTTGCAGCTGATCAATTCCGTCTAAATTTTTAGCGAATTTCTCTAAATTTTCAAATTCTTTTTTAGCTGCAGGTTTTGCTTTGGTTAATAAATTATTAGAAAAATCGATTACTTTTTCTGGTGAAATAGCCATTCTTTCTTCCAAAACAAAATGAGCGTGTGTTTTATATCCTAATAAATTTGCTCTTTGTTGACGAAGGTTTACAATCTCTAAAACAATTTTTTCGTTGTTAAACTTGTTGTCTTGGAACGCTTTTTTACCAGCAGCAATTGCCATTTCTTTTCGCAATTCTCGGTTATCAGCATAGGTTAAAAACGGAATGTAGCTTGGGTATTGTAAGGTAAAAATATACCCTTCTTTATCTTGTTCTTTTGCTTGTTGACTTGCAGCTTCTTTAACAGATTCTGGCAAACCAGCAACATCTTCTTCATTCGTTAAATGCATTTCAAAAGCATTGGTTTCTGCCAATACATTTTCGCCAAATTGTAAGGATAATTTAGAAAGTTTCGCATCAATTTCACGAAGTTTTGTTTTATCAGCATCGTTTAAATTGGCACCATTTCTTGCAAAACCTTTGTATTGTTTATCTAACAAAGTTTTTTGTTCTGGAGTTAAATCTAAATTTTCTTTATCATCAAAAACCGATTTTACTCTTTTAAAAAGTTCCTCATTTAAAGTGATGTCATTGCTAAACTCACTTAACCAAGGAGAAACTTCCTGTGCAATTTTCTGAATTTCATCATTCGTTTCTGCCGAATTTAAATTGAAGAAAATACTCGTAATTCTACTTAATTTATCGCCAGAAAAGTCTAAAGCAACTGTGGTGTTTTCAAAAGTTGGAGCATCAGTATTTTGTACAATTGCATCAATTTCTGCTTTTGCAATTTCTATACTTTTTTTAATGGCTGGTTTATAGTGTTTGGTTTCTATTTTAGAAAACGGAGCTGTATTAAAATCTTGTAAAAGTGGATTCATGTTTTGTATTCAAGGTTTAATATTTAAAATTCAAGATTAAATTTTGAATCTTAAATAATAATTTTTTAAATTTTAATTAAATATGACATAAATTCACAAATAAATAGAGGTGAATTTATGTCATAAAAATAAGAATAAGTAGTTGATTAACTTTGAATTTTGAACTAAGAATTTTGAATTCTTTTCGCTGCTTTTTCAACTTTTAATTTCAAACCTACTTTATAGGTAATTATTTTATCTAACACACATTTATCTGAAGTTCCGATAATTTGTGCTGCTAAAATTCCTGCGTTTTTTGCACCATCTAAAGCCACAGTTGCAACAGGAACGCCTCCAGGCATTTGTAGGATTGATAAAACAGAATCCCAACCATCAATAGAATTTCTGCTTTTTACAGGAACTCCAATTACAGGCAAAGGACTCATACTTGCTACCATTCCTGGTAAATGTGCTGCACCTCCAGCACCTGCAATAATTACTTTTATGCCACGTAAATGAGCATTTTTAGAATATTCTACTAATTTTTCTGGAGTTCTGTGAGCAGATACAATATCAACTTCTATAGCAATATCAAAACTCTCTAAAATATCAATTGCTTCTTGCATTATTGGAAGATCTGAATCGCTTCCCATTATTATTCCTATCATGATTTAATCAGTTTTTTTAGAAGCCATTTTTTAATTTCTGGAAATTTTAAATTTCCTTTTGATGCTTCAATTACAAAATTATAAGTCTCTTCTTTTGTTGAGTTTAATTGCAGTCCTTCTTCAATTAATAGCATTTTCATCATTGCATATGCAACTCGCTTATTCCCATCAATAAAAGGATGATTTATAATAATACTTTCAAAAATTGCAGCAGATTTTTCTACAACTGTTGGATATAAGTCTTTAACATCAAAAGTTTGGAAAGGTCTATTTATTGCAGATAATAATAAAGATTCATCTCTTAATCCAGATGATCCACCAGATTCTTTAACCACTAATCTGTTTATTTCAACAGCAAGTTCTTTAGAAATCATTTCGCTAAATCCTCGAATAAAGATTTTTCATCTTTTAAAATCTGCTTAACAATATTTAGTCTGCTTTTATCTGAAGAAGATGTTTTTTTAAAATACAAATAAGCATCATTTAATTTTTCATCAGATAAATTATCAATTATTCTTTTAAGAGAATTCTTTTTTTCTAAAATATTCATAATTTTAAATTTACTAAATTTTATTTACTTATCACTCTAATCATTTCCTTAACCTTCTGCGCAATTGCTCTAGCTTTATCAATATCAGCATTTACAATAGTTACATGACCCATTTTTCTAAAAGGTCGTGTTTCTTTCTTGCCATAAATGTGAGGCGTAACTCCATCAATCTTTAAAATTTCTTCGATATTTTCGTAAATTACATCACCAGAAAAATTTTCCTCACCAACAAGATTTACCATTATTCCTGCAACTTTACTAGCTGTATTTCCCAAAGGTAGATTTAAAATTGAGCGTAAATGTTGTTCAAATTGATTGGTATAACTCGCTTCAATTGAATAATGACCAGAATTATGTGGTCTTGGAGCAACTTCGTTTACCAAAATTTTATCATCCGAAGTTTGAAACATTTCAACTGCCAACAAGCCAACAAAATCTAATTTACTAACTACATTTAGTGCAACTTCTCTTGCTTTTTCTGCGACTTTAAAATCGATTCTAGCTGGGCAAATAACATATTCTACTTGGTTGGCTTCTGGATGAAATTCCATTTCCACAACAGGGTATGTTTTTGTTTCTCCAGCTGCATTTCTTGCAACAATTACAGCCAATTCGTTTTTAAACGGAATTAATTTTTCTGTAATACATTCTACTTTTGGCAAGCTTTGTAAATCTGCAACGTTTCTTACAATTTTAACACCATTTCCATCATAACCAAATCGTGCAGCTTTCCAAACAAAAGGAAACTCGATAATATCATTTTCGTAAGAATGTATTAATTCTTGTAAATAGGCATAATGAGAAAATTCTGCTGTTGGGATTTGGTGATCAACATAAAAGTTTTTCTGCCTTGCTTTACTTTGAATAATGCGTAAATCTTTCGGTTTTGGGTAAATGGCTAAACCTTCATCTTCTAACTGATCTAGGGCGTCTAAATTTACGTTTTCAATTTCGATGGTTAATACATCAACTGATTTACCAAAATTGTAAACAGCATCAAAGTCTAACAAATCTCCAACCACAAAAGTGTTGCAAATTGCTGCACAGGGTGCATTTTTATTTCCATCTAAAATCGAAGTGTGAATATCGAATTTTTGAGTTTCTGCCAAAAGCATTCTACCTAATTGACCACCTCCTAAAATACCTAATTTAAAATCTGAAGAAAAATAGTTTTTCACGTTTATTGTTGTTGTGTTTCAGCAAAAATAAGCATCTAAAAAGTAAGAAGCTATTAAAAATTACTGATTCGAATTCTACTTCCGTTTTTTGTAACTCTATACTCAATGGCTGGACACTCAAAACCATCCGTTTGTGGAGCTCCACCAAAATCTACACTATAACTACTTTCATGACAAGAACAAGTTAAAACTCTGTTTTCAAAAGTCATTGCAGCAGCACATTCATTTTTTGGGCATAATTTATCGAAAGCAACAAAATCGGTTCCGTTTGTGTTAAATAATAAAATGCCTTTAATACCACCAGGAAGTTCTGCAAAACCTCCAGGAGTTTGTGCATTTATCAAACTTGGGTTGTTTAAATCTGTAGTAATACTTAAATTAGGTGATCTTAAACAGTTTGTTAAGTTTGTAGTATCAGAGCAATTTATAAACATTGTAATACCAACTAAAAGCAATATTTTTTTATACATATTCAATGTGTGTTTTTATAAAAACGATTGCAAGTTACAAATATTTTGTACATTTGTTATCAAATCTCATTCCTGTGAAGGCAATGGGATTTTTTAAATTAAATAACTATGAGTGAAGTATCTTATTATTCAGAAGAAGGATTAAAGAAGTTGAAAGACGAATTGTTGCAATTGGAGCAAGTTGAGCGTCCAAGAGTAACGCAAGAAATTGCAGATGCAAGAGATAAAGGCGATTTGAGTGAAAACGCAGAATATCATGCAGCAAAAGAGGAGCAATCTCATTTAGAATTTAAAATTGCAAAGCTTAAAAATGTGGTTGCAAATGCGCGTATTTTAGATGAAAGTCAGTTAGATACGTCTAAAATATTAATACATTCCAACGTAAAAATTAAAAATACTACAAACGGAATGGAATTTAGCTACAGATTGGTGGCAGATTCTGAAACCGATGTTAGAAACGGAAAACTATCTGTAAACTCGCCAATTGGTAAAGGTTTATTAGGTAAAAAAGTTGGTGATATTGCAGAAATTAAAGTACCAAATGGAATTATGAAATTCGAGATTGTAGAGATTTCGAGATAATTTTATTTGAAGCTATTTCCTGCTTTCCACTATATCTTTTTGCTGAGTTCTCGATACAAATTTGCAAAAAAAAAAGCAAATTCACTCGAACTAAGCAAAAAGGATGTCGTTCCAATCAGGGCTAAACTTGTTTGCAAACTTTCTCAATTAACTAATTTAGAAAGTACTATTTTAAAGAAACTATTATAATTCGGGTTTTGGCTTTGCTAAAACCCGAATTCTTTTTTATATTTAACCAATAACCAATAACCAATAACCAATAACCAATAACCAATAACCAATAACCAATAACCAATAACCAATAACCAATAACCAATAACCAATAACCAATAACCAATAACCAATAACCAATAACTAATAACCAAAAAATGAGCATATTCACAAAAATAATTACAGGCGAAATTCCAAGTTATAAAGTTGCAGAAAACGAAGATTTTATTGCGTTTTTAGACATCAACCCAAATGCAAAAGGACACACTTTAGTAGTGCCAAAAAAAGAAGAAAACAAAATTTTCGATTTATCTGAAGAAGCCTATATTAATTTAATGCAGTTTTCTTACAGAGTTGCAAAAGCGTTAGAAAAAGCTGTTTCTTGTAAAAGAATAGGAATGAGTGTAATTGGTTTAGAAGTACCACATGTGCATGTTCATTTAGTGCCAACAAATGTGATGAGTGATATGCAGTTTACTCACAAAGTAAATTTAAGTAGCGAAGAATTTGTTGCTTTAGCTGAAAAGATTTCTAAAGAGTTTGAGTAAATCTCATGATTTGAAAGAATTATTAAAAGATTTTTTTAGAGGCTTATTTTATGTATTAGATGAATATACAATTATCACAGGTATCATATTTCTATTTCTATCTGGATATTTAATTATAAAGGTTTTACCAAAAGCATATAATGCAAATATGCAAAAAAAAAGTTTATATAGATATTGGAATACTTTAGGAATTGTATTTGTGTTAACATTTTTAAGTTCGTCAATACTCTTCATTCAAATTTATAGAATATTTAAAATGCTTTTTTTTCCATAGTTTTTGTCATTTCGACCTTTCGTCTTCGCTCAAGATAAACTTTAGGAGAAATCACATAACAGTGAAAACATAAAGTTGTTTTTTTATTAGTTTTTTGCATCTAAAAATTCAGTAATTTTTCAATTATTCCAACAGTTTGTAAAAAATTCTAGCCCTGATTGGAACGACATCTTTTTTTATTTTTCATAAAAAAGATATAGTGGAAAGCAGGAAAAAGCTCCAAAAACTAAACCTTATCCAACAAAATCTGAAAAGTTGTTCCTTTGTCAATTTCTGACTTTTTAACGAAGATTTTTCCATTATGATAATCTTCTACAATTCGTTTTGAAAGCGATAAACCTAATCCCCAACCACGTTTTTTGGTGGTAAAACCAGGTTTAAATATTTGTTTAAATAATTTTTTAGGCATTCCTTTTCCTGTATCAGTAAGCGTAATTTTTATTTTCTTTTGTTCGCTTTCAATTTGTAGGTTTAAATTTCCTTTTCCTAACATAGCATCAATACCATTTTTAATGAGATTTTCAATTACCCAACCAAATAATTCCGCGTTTAAATTTGTGTACAGTTCTTTGTCAGTAGCCGAAAATGAAAATGAAATTTGTTTAGAGCTTCTAGATTCTAAATAATCGAAAGCTTGTTGTGTAATGGTTACAATATTTTGCTTTTTGAGTTCGGGTTTTGAGCCAATTTTAGAAAAACGGTTGGCAATGGTGTTTAACCTGTGAACATCTTTTTCAATTTCATGAATATAAGTTTCATCAACTTTTTCCATTTTTAAAATGGCAATCCAACCTAATAAAGATGATAAAGGTGTGCCTATTTGATGCGCAGTTTCTTTAGCCATTCCTGTCCAAAGTTTGTTTGTTTCTGCAGCTTTGTTTGAGCTGTAGAACAAGTAAATAACCGCTAAAAACAACACTAAAATTAGTAATAAAGCTAAAGGATAATAGGTAAGTTTGTCTAATAAAGCTGAATCTCTGTAATAAATATAGTCTGTTTTGCCTAAATAATCTACTTCAATAGGTTTGTTTTGATTCTTCATTATTGCTAATTGTTCAGCCAAATATGTAGAATCGTTTTCTTTTTTAGGATCTAGATTGTTTGAGCCTTTTATAGCTCCATCAGCATCTACCAAAATAAATGGAATATCTTTAGTTCTGCTGATAATATTTAAAGGAAGCCCAGAGATATTTTTATCTAAATCTGCCAAATTATCGGTTCTAAGCTCTTTAATGGCTTCACCATGAATCTCCATTTTTGCTCTTTCTGCCTGTTTAAATTTTTGAAAGAAAGTATAGGTATTCCAAAGAATTAAAGTAACAATTACAAGAGAAACCAGAATTGTAATTCGTTTGAATACTAAAGTGTTTGAGAAAATTTTCATTAAAAACAAATATAAAGATTTCTTGTATATAACTCATTTCAAGTTTTGATAGTATCTTTGTTGCAACAAAAATTATTAGTCATTTCTCTTATTTTTGATATTTAACATAAATGAGTTTGTATTAAAAACTTCTCGATACAATTTTCTCATAAAATCGAAAATCACTCGAAGTGACATTTATCTAAATTTTAAATATGCTTTCTATAGATCCAAAAGAAATATCAACAGGAAAATTACATGGTTATTTATTAGGTGCAATTGCTCCAAGACCCATTGCGTTTGCAAGTACCATTGATGCTGAAGGAAACCCAAATTTATCTCCTTATTCGTTTTTTAATGTGTTTGGTTCAAATCCGCCAACATTAATATTTTCGCCAGCAAGAAGAGTAAGAGACAATACTATAAAACACACGTTAGAAAACGCTTTGGAAACAAAAGAAGTAGTTATAAATGTGGTAAATTATGACATTGTGCAACAAATGTCTTTAAGCTCTACAGAATATGCAAAAGGTGTAAATGAATTTGAAAAAGCAGGTTTTACAATGTTAAAATCGGATAAAATAAAACCTTTTAGAGTTGCAGAATCTCCTGTACAATTTGAATGTAAAGTAAAAGATGTTATTTTTACAGGTGATGAAGGAGGAGCAGGGAATTTAATAGTTTGTGAGGTAGTAAAAATGCATATTTCTGATGCTGTTTTAGATGAAAATGGAGCGATTGATCAACATAAAATTGATTTGGTTGCAAGAGCTGGAGGAAGTTATTATACAAGAGCTAGAGATGGTTTTTTTGAAATTGATAAACCAATAGCTACTTTAGGAATTGGTGTTGATCAAATTCCTGCAGAAATTAGGAACAGTACCATCCTTACAGGAAACAATTTGGGCATGTTAGGAAACGTAGAGCAATTGCCTTTAGATGAAACTGTTGATAACTTTGCGAAAGAACATCCGCAATTTATTGGGTTAGAAACTACAAAAAAACATACATTTGCCCAAGATTTTTTAAGTAATAACGATGTAGAAAGTGCTTGGAAAGTACTTTTATTAAAATAAATATTATGGAAGTTATTGGTAAAGTAAAGTTAATTGGAGAAGTACAAACGTTTGGTGCAAACGGATTTAGAAAAAGAGAATTGGTTGTAACTACAGACGATCAATATCCACAGATGATTATGATTGAATTTGTACAAGATAAAACAGATTTATTGAATAATTATAAAGTGGGGCAAGATGTAAAAGTTTCTATTAATTTAAGAGGTAGAGAATGGATCAATCCACAAGGAGAAGCTAAGTATTTTAACTCTATACAAGGTTGGAGAATTGAAGGTATTTCTGGAGGAGCATCTGCACAAAACTTACCACCTGTAGATCAATTTGAGCCAGCATCTAACGTTTCTGATGATGAGCCAGATGATTTACCATTTTAATATAGACATTAGTTTCTTGACTATAGTCGATAGTAATAAAAAGAGTGCAATTTTAATGAAAATTGCACTCTTTTTATTTTTGTTTAAACTCTAAAGTCTATTTCTTCTTTTCTGGCATTGGTCCACGTAAATGCACAACTAAACCGTTTAAAAAATTACGTAAAAATTGATCTCCACATTCTACATATTTTGGGTGATCTTCTGCTCTAAAAATAGCACCTAATTCCGCTTTTGATACTTTAAAATCTACCAAAGCACAAATTTCTATAATATCTGTATCACGTAATTTATGTGCTACTCTTAATTTTTTGAAAATATCATTATTACTTAATCCCATATTATAAATATACGTTTTTTAGTGATACTATTAAAGTTGATAAACTATGTAAAGTTAATCTACTACTTGAAAAATGGCCCAAGCATAAGCCGCAAATCTAGCAAATCGAAAAAGCCCAAAAAAGACTACATTTCTAAAAGGATATTTGATCATTCCTGCAGCTAAACAAGCAATTGAAAAAGGTAGAGGTAATAATGCCCCAACTAAAATTAAAAAACCTCCCCATTTTCGAGTGTTTTTTAAATTTGCAGCCATTTTTACTTCTAAATATTCTTTAAGTGATTTTATTTTTAAAGCTGTTTTTCCAATAAAATAAGAAACCAAACCTCCTAAATAAGACAACGTAGCTAAAATTGATAGGTTTATTATAGGACTTTCCGTTTTTCCAGACCAAGCAATAAAAATTTCTGGAGGAACTAACCCCAGCAAAGTTTCGGAAACGAAAAAAGTTATTAAAATACCGGTTTTAGAAAATGTCTCTGTAATTGTTTCTAAACCTTCATTAATATCATATACATATTTATTAAAAAGAAACACGCCAATAACAACCAAAACAATTGGAATAAATGCTTTTTTTACGCTTTCCCAAACAAATAAATAAAAGCCAGTTCTCCCATAATAATTATGGAGTCTTTTACCTATAAATTCAGTATTTTTCTTTCTTTTTTTGCGCTTTTTTTCCAAGAAACTTTTTATTTTGTTTAATTTACAAAAATACTAACAATAATCTTATCTTTTAAACTAAATGATAGTTTAACGGATTTTTAATAATTTACTACATTCGCATAAAAATATACAAAAAAAGTGATTTGGCTTTCAGATAAAATAGAATTTCCAGCATATAAATTTACAACTAAAGATGGTATTTTGGCTTTGGGTGGAGATTTGTCATCAGAAAGATTAATTCATGCCTACAAAAATGGAATTTTTCCTTGGTTTTCAGAAGATGATCCTATTGTTTGGTATTGTCCTCATAAAAGAATGGTTTTATATCCAAAGGATTTAAAAGTATCAAAATCCATGCGAAAATTCATCAACAAAAACGAGTTTACGATTACAGAAAATACGGCTTTTGAAGAAGTAATTTATAATTGTAAAAACATTGAAAGAGGAGATGGTTTTGGTACTTGGATTACAGATGAAATGGAACAAGCTTTCATCAACCTGCATAAAAATGGGGTTGCAAAATCTATAGAGGTTTGGTTTGACAACAAATTAGTGGGTGGTTTGTATGGATTAGAAATTAATAATATTTTTTGTGGAGAAAGTATGTTTAGCAAAGTTTCTAATGCCTCAAAATTGGCGTTTATTCATCTATCAAAAAATAAAAATTACAAATTAATAGATTGCCAAATATATAATGAACATTTGGCAAGTTTAGGTGCCAAAGAAATTGATAGAGATTTGTTTTTAGAGATTTTGAAAAACTAATTTTTGCTGTTCTTTTTTGATATTTAAAAAGTAAGTCCAAAAAAAAAGACTTTCTTGAGGAAAGTCTTTTTTTAAGATTATACAAACTAAAAATTAGTTAGCATCTTGCTCTAATAAATCAAAAAACTGATTTAGTTTAGGCATAATGATAATTTTTGTTCTTCTGTTTATAGATTTATTTTCAGCAGAATCGTTTGGTGCTAATGGCACATATTGACTTCTACCAGCTGCAATTAATCTCTCTGGAGTTACTCCATATTTATACTGTAAAATTCTTGTGATTGAAGTTGCTCTTAAAGCAGATAAATCCCAGTTATCTTGAATTATATTTCTTTTAATTGGTGTAGAATCTGTATGCCCTTCAATCATCACATCCATTTTAGGTTGATCCTTAATTACCTTTGCAATTTTTTCTAAAACAGTGTATGCTTTATCAGTTACGTTATAACTACCGCTTTTAAATAATAATTTATCAGAAATAGAGATAAAAACAACTGTTTTTTCGACATTTACAGTAATATCTTCATCTTGAATGCCATCAGTTAAATTTTTAGTTAAGTGATATTTTATAGCTAGATTAATAGAATCTTTCTGCGTCATTGCTTGTCTAATTCCATTAATATACTTGTCTTTTTCATTTAACTGAGAAATTACAGTTTTAATGTTGTCAGAAGAAGATTGCGTTAAAACAGTTAAGTTTTCAACTTGTTTCAAAGCTGTTTTTTTATCTTCTTTTAAAGAACTAATTTGCTCTCCAAGAGCATTTAATTTAGCTTCTTGCTTTTCTTTTTCTATTAAGTATTTTTGTAAGGTAGTTTCTACTGTTAATAGTTCTTCTTTAGTCTGAGAATTGTTAGCTTCTAACTGCGCATATTTCTTTTTAGAAACACAAGAAGTTACAAGGATTAAAGAAAATAGTACTAATATTGATGCTTTTTTCATTTTTTTTATAATTAAATTCAAGCAACAAATTTAACAAAATAGACATACAATAAGCATAATAAATAGGATTTTATGAAAACTTTATATGCTATTTTTGTAAAAAACTACCATAATTATGAAAACTATAAAAACTATCCTATTTTATTCATTTTTATTGACTTTTATTGCATGTAAACAGTCTTCTATTAAAAAGGATTTTGTTTTAAAAGGCTTTGTTTTTGGTACTACTTATAAAATAACGTATTTAAACGCCGATAAAAATTACAAAAAATCTTTAGATAGTCTTTTCTTATTGGTAAATAATTCAGTGTCTACTTATATGGAAACTTCGGATATTTCTCAAATAAATCAAGGAAATACTAGTATTTCTATTGATGAAATATTTACGGAAGTCTTTAAAAAATCTAAAAAAATATATAAAGAAACTGATGGGTTTTTCGACCCAACTGTTGGAAATTTAGTGAATGCTTATGGCTTTGGACCTAAAAACGAAATGTTAAATTTAACAGATATTGAGGTTTTTGAACAAATGCAATTTGTTGGTTTGGATAAAGTAAAACTTGTGAATGGTGAAATTGTAAAAGAACATCCTAACGTTTATTTAGATTTTAATTCGATTGCTAAAGGTTTTGGGATTGATGTAATTGCACGTTTTTTTAATGATAAAAATATTGATAGTTATTTGATAGAAATTGGTGGAGAGATTAGAGCAAAAGGAACCAAGAAAAATGATGAACCTTGGATTATTAAATTGGTGAATCCTGTGGATGTAGAAAATGGTTTTAAGGTGATTAATTTGTCTGATAAATCGATGGCAACTTCTGGCAACTATAGAAAATTCAGAGTTTCTGAAGATGGAAAAAAATATGTTCATACTGTCAATCCAAAAACAGGTTTTGCAACAGAAAGTAACTTGTTAAGTGCTTCTGTAATTGGTGCTGTAGACTGTGCAGATGTAGATGCGTATGCTACTGCGTTTATGGCAATGGGTTTAGAAAAAACCAAAGAGTTTTTAAAAAATAATAACGAATTAAAAGTGATTCTTATCTATCTGAATAAGAATGGAGATTTAGAGGAATAT
This sequence comes from Polaribacter sp. Hel_I_88, assembly GCF_000687935.1. Taxonomy (NCBI): domain Bacteria; kingdom Pseudomonadati; phylum Bacteroidota; class Flavobacteriia; order Flavobacteriales; family Flavobacteriaceae; genus Polaribacter; species Polaribacter sp. Hel_I_88. The sequence continues at coordinate 1,866,366 of NZ_JHZZ01000001.1, forward strand.
AGCACTTATAAGTAGTTTTAAGGTGATAAAAAGTTTCAAGAATTCAAGTTACAACTTATAACAAACAGGTAAAATTTCGCCTTTCATCAAACAAAAACGGTTTAATATTTCTTCGGATATCTTTTTGGTGTAGTCAATTTCATCAACCTTAAAACCAACAGATCGTAGTTTGTTAAAATAGTCGAGTCCATACACTCTTACATGATCATATTGCCCGAAAATTTTGGCACGTTCTTTTTTATCGGTAATAGAATCGTCTTCAAAAGTTGTTTTTCTTGATGTATCTTGTGGAATCTGAAAAATACCAAATCCACCTTTTTTGAGCACTCTATACAATTCCTGCATGGCTTTTTTATCATCTGGAATATGCTCTAAAACATGATTGCAAAAAATTACATCGTAAGAATTATCAGCAAAAGGTAGATCGCAAATATCTGCTTTTACATCTGCAATCGGACTTTCTAAATCAGATGTTGTGTAGTCTAAATTTTTTTGTTTTCTAAAAATATCTAAAAAACATTGTTCAGGTGCAATGTGTAATACTTTTAGTTTCTCTTTGGATGTAAAAAAATCAGTTTCATCCTTTAAAAATAACCACATTAATCGATGCCTCTCTAAAGATAATGTTGATGGGGAAAGCGCGTTTTCTCGTTGTTTTCCATATCCATAAGGTAAAAATTTACGAAAAGATTTTCCATCAATAGGATCTGTAAATTTATCGCCTTTTAAAGTTAATGCTATTACTGGACGCACCAAATAACTAACCTTTATAAGCAAAGGTCTTGGTATTGTATTAAGAATTTTTTTGAAAATTTTATTTGACACAGATTTCACGGATTTTCACTGATAATTACTTTCATAATTTCATAGGTAAAGATTATAAAAATTTACCAAGTCAATATTATAAAATTACTCTTTTGTACTTTAAACTATCTTCACCAAAGTTAATTAATAAACCGATTCTTAATTTTGAAACAGCTAAATAATTTAAAGTTTGTTTTACATGAGAATCCGTTAAACAACGAATAGCTTTTATTTCTAAAACGATGTTACCATTAATTATAAAGTCTACCCTATATTTATGAGGAAGAATATTCCCTTTGTATGTAATATTAAATGTTTTCTCTTTTGAATATTCAATATTATTATTTATAAATTCTATTTCTAAGGCATCACTATAAACTACTTCACTAAATCCTTTTCCTAATTGGTTATGAACTTCCATACAAATTCCAATAATTTTATATGTATCTTCTTTATAAAGTAGACTGTTCATAATATTTAATTATTTAATTCGTGAAAATCTGTGAAATCTGTGTCAAAATTTATCAGATAAAATCTCTTTACTGTCTAAACTCATCTTCTTCATCAGTAACAATTCCCAAAGCTTCATTAATATATTTAAAAGTAGAAAGTAGTTCTGGTTTTCCGTTTACAATGGCAACATCATGTTCAAAATGCGCAGAAGGTTTATTATCTAAAGTGGTAATTGTCCAACCATCAGCATGATGTCTTATTTTGTGAGTTCCCATATTTGTCATAGGTTCTATGGCAACTACCATTCCTTCAACAAACTTTTTTCCTCTTCCTCTTCTACCATAGTTTGGCATTTCTGGATCTTCGTGCATTTCGCGTCCTAAACCATGACCTACCAATTCTCTTACAACACCATAACCGTGCTTTTCTGTAAAGTTCTGAATGGCATAACCCACATCGCCAACTCTATTGCCTGCTTTAAATTCGCGAATTCCTACATATAAACTTTCTTTGGTAACTTCTAAAAGTTTTTTGGTTTCAGCATCAATTTCGCCAACAGCAAATGTATAGGCATGATCTCCATAAAAGCCATTTTTAAGAGCTCCACAATCAATAGAAATAATATCACCTTCTTTTAAAGGTTCTTTAGTTGGGAAGCCGTGAACAACTTGCGAGTTTGGACTCATACAAAGTGTATTTGGAAAATCATACAAACCTAAAAAGCCAGGAATTGCACCTTGTTCTCTAATAAAATCTTCGGCAAGCTTATCTAAATATAAAGTAGTTACACCAGGTTTTACTTCTTTGGCAAGCATTCCTAATGTTTTAGAAACGATTAATGCACTTTCGCGCATAATTTCTATTTCTTCTCGGGTTTTAATTTTAATCATTTTAAAAAAATTGAGCCACAAAGTTACTATATTTATTGAGAATTACTTGTTTGAGGAAGATAAAGGATTTTGAAAAAGAAAGACGTGAATTATATAAATTATACAAATTTTATTATTTGTGGCTATTTGTGAAGTTTTTCCTAAAAAAAAAACACCAAACTTTTAAGCTTATAACTTAATGTTTGGTGTTTGCAATAATTTAAGACGAACGTTATTCATCTTTATTTTCTTTTTGAATATTTTTACCTATTACAAATACTGAGACTAAACTTACAACTGTACCTCCAGCTATAATTCCTCCGACAGTAGTTTCTCCCATAGCAGCTAAAAAAGTTCCACTTCCAATACCTACAATTCCGATAATAAGTCCAAATATTTGCCCTAATTTACTTTGGCTTGATTGACTAGTAATAACTTTGTCCTCCATTTTCATTCTATGAACTTGTTGAACTTCTGCCATTTTCATAATTCTATCTGCTCCTTCTGGTATAACTGAATTATATTTAATTAAAGTGTCAGCATCAGGCAAAGGACCTGAGTGGCTTTTATGTTGAATAGAGACAACAGAAATACTATGAAGTATCTCCATTTTTTTCTTAAGAGGAACACCTTTAAATATTTCGGGATTAAGACTTACTAAATCCTCTTCTATTTCTTGTAATTCTTCAGGTATTTCTTGTTGAGCTTTTTGAATTGCAGCCTTATTAGATGATTTTTTTGACACTAAAAACTATTTTAGACAAAGCTCTCGCTTATTTTTATTCTCAAACTTTTCTTTTGATTTCTTAATATCATCACCTATATTTTCCCAATCTGACATTATTGCTTTAAAGTCAGCTTCTTTTTCTGTTTTAGAATAGTTATAATCAAAATAACTACCTGCTAAATTCAAAATAGAACCCATTCCTACCCAAAAATTATTTTTCGGTAAGAGGTGATTAGTTCCATATTTAATATTTCGTTTCTTCATAGTTATAATTTAATGACTTAAATGTAATAAAAAAATTATTCTTAATATAGCACAAAAGTAGTAAAAATACTACATCTAACAATGTACATATAAAATAGCTAATTTCATGCCAAAACAAAGTTAATATTTAATATATTAACGTAATTATAAGATGAAATATTGTACGTTTTGTTACAAACTACTTTTTATATAAGTAACTTTTATTCGTTAACTAAAGTTTTTCAACTATTTAATCTTCACTCTTATCATAAGAATGTTTGTAGCTTTTACCTTGCACAATTTTTAAAATATCTTTTTCGATGGTTTCTCTTGGGTATTCTACAAAACGTCCTACTTCTTTATCGTTTTTTAAAAAGATAAAAGTTGGCACTCTTATAAGATTGTATCCTTCTTGTAAATTGTCTGGAGTTCTTTTATTTCTTCCTACAGATATCAATTCAAAGTAGTCTTCATTAAAACCAGTTTCTTCTAAAATTTTATAAAAACGAGGAACTTCTCTTCTGCTATCTCCACACCAAGTTCCCATAAATCCTTTAATTGTAAAGTTGTTTATTTCGCCTTTCAATTGTTCAATTACTTCTTTGTCAGTTGTGTATTCTTCATACCTGCTGTCAAACCAAGATTTATAAGCATCATCTGTAAAAGATTCTTTATTAACAATACCAATTAAATAACCTCTGTCATTTTTTTCTGCATTAACCTCTGCAGCTTTTTCTCTTTCAATTACTTCAACTTCATCAATAACTACTTTTTTGCTGTCTACAGAAGTTTTACTTGTGTTACAAGCCATAAAAATAATTGTTGACAATAATATTAAAGTGTATTTCATAATTATAATAACGATTTTTGTGTCATTTCTACTGGTTGTTCTACTCCAATTAGCTCTAAAATTGTTGGAGCTATATCGCCTAAAATACCACTTTTTATTGATTTTATTTCCTCATCAATTAAAATAAAAGGAACAGGGTTTGTGGTGTGTGCTGTATGAGGAGAACCATCAGGATTCATCATAGTTTCGCAGTTTCCATGATCTGCAATTAATAGGGTTGTGTAGCCATTTGCCAAACCAGTTTCAATTACTTTTTGTGCACAAATATCTACAGTTTCGCAAGCTTTTATGGCAGCTTCCATAATTCCTGTATGACCAACCATATCTCCATTTGCGAAATTTAAACAGACAAAATCTGCTTCGCCTTTCTCTAAATCTTCACACAAAGCCTCAGTTAATTCGTATGCTGACATTTCTGGTTGTAAATCGTACGTTGCTACTTTTGGTGAGTTTTTTAAAATTCGAGATTCACCTTCAAAAGGAGCTTCTTGGCCACCAGAAAAGAAAAACGTTACGTGAGGATATTTCTCTGTTTCAGCAATTCTTATTTGTTTTTTACCCGCTTTTGATAAAACTTCACCTAAGGTGTTTTTAATATTGTCTGTATTATAAATTACGTTGATACCTTTAAAAGATTCATCATACAAAGTGATGGTTGTAAAATGCAAATCTAATTTTTTCATTCCAAACTCTGGAAAATCAACTTGAGATAAAGCACTTGTTAATTCTCTTCCTCTATCTGTTCTGTAATTAAAGAATAAAACTACATCACCAGATTCAATTTTGGCTTTTGCAGAACCATCTGCATTTGTAGCGATAATTGGTTCTATAAATTCGTCAGTAATTCCAGCTTCGTAATTTTCTTTAATAGTTGCAACAATATCATGGGTTTTAGTTCCAATTCCTTTTACGATACCATCGTAAGCTTTTTTAATTCTTTCCCATCTATTATCTCTATCCATCGCAAAATAACGACCAGTAACAGAGGCAATTTCTCCAGTGGTTTTCTTCATATATTCTTGAAGATCATTCATGAAAAAAGCACCAGATTTTGGGTCACAATCTCGTCCATCAGAAAAAGCATGCACAAAAACATTTTGCACATTTTGTTCTTTTGCAACATCTAAAAGACCTTTTACGTGGTTAATGTGTGAGTGAATTCCACCATCTGAGACCAACCCTAATAAATGTACTTTTTTATTATTTTCTTTGGCATATGTAAACGTATCTAACAAAACTTTTTCTTGTCCTAACGTTTTTTCACGAACAGCTTTGTTGATTCTTGCTAAGTTTTGATATACAATTCTACCAGCACCTAAATTCATGTGGCCAACTTCAGAATTCCCCATTTGCCCTTCAGGCAAGCCAACATTTTCTCCATCTGTTCTTAAAGATGCGTTTGGATATTTATTGTATAAAGCGTTTATGTATGGTGTTTTTGCGTTGTAAATGGCAGATACTTTTGGGTCTTGTGTAATTCCCCAGCCATCTAAGATCATTAAGATTACTTTCTTGTTCATTTTTCTATATTATACTGTAAAAATAAGAAAGATTTTAGAGAACCATTTAAAATTTTACGAAACCGATAACGTAAATCAAGATGATCATTATAAAAATTAGAATTATACTATTTCTTTTTAGAGTTTTTCTATTTTCTTTTTGAAGTTTTTCTCTGATATTTTTAAGTTGATGAGGAGTTGCTTTTTTATCAAAAGAAACTTGAATATTTTTACCTGCTTTTAAATCTTTCATTTTTTTAAAAGCAGAAACACGCTCTCTTTTGTTGTTTTTTAACGAAGTAACCATTGCAGCTATTGAACCCATAACGTAGATATTTATATATAAGTAGTTGAAAATCAATAAATGTTACAAAAACAAACTGAAATATGTAGTGAATGAGATTGTTTATATTTTTATTAGAATCGATTATGGAATCAATTTTTAACAAGAAAAAAGTATTTCTTCATTTACAAAATTCGTAATTTTACACAGTTAATTTTATCAAATATCTAATGGAATTGCATTTTGAATTAAACGAAGTTACCAAAAAGTTACCCAAACATTTGCACAAGTTTGTTGTAAAGCAACCTTATGAAGAATATACCTCTCAAAACCAAGCAGTTTGGAGATATGTGATGCGAATGAATGTAGATTATTTGAGCAAAGTTGCTCATAAATCTTACATGCCAGGTTTGGGAAAAACAGGAATTTCTACAGAAAATATTCCTAAAATGGAAGGTATGAATCGAATTTTGAAAGAAATTGGTTGGGCTGCAGTTTCTGTAGATGGTTTTATTCCTCCAAATGCTTTTATGGAATTTCAAGCCTATAATGTGTTGGTGATTGCATCAGATATGCGAACCATAAATCATATAGAGTATACTCCAGCTCCAGATATTATTCATGAAGCTGCTGGTCATGCACCTATTATTGCAAATCCTGAATATTCTGAATATTTAAGACGTTTTGGAGAAATTGGAAGCAAAGCAATTTCATCTGCCAAAGATTATGAAATGTACGAAGCCATTCGTCTTTTATCCATCTTAAAAGAAAACCCAAATTCTACTGAAAAGGAGATTAATGAAGCACAAGAACAAGTAGAGTGGTTGCAAAATAATATGGGTGAATTGTCGGAAATGGCAATGATTCGTAATTTACATTGGTGGACAGTAGAATATGGTTTGATTGGTACTTTAGAAAACCCAAAAATTTATGGAGCAGGTTTGCTGTCATCTATTGGAGAAAGTGCTTGGTGTATGCAAGATGAAGTTAAAAAAATGCCTTATTCAATTGAGGCTGCTAGAATTAATTTTGATATTACAAAACCACAACCTCAATTATTTGTTACGCCAGATTTTGCCTATTTAAGTTTGGTTTTAGACGAATTTGCAAATACAATGGCTTTGCGAAAAGGAGGTTTAAATGGGATAAAAAAATTGATAGATTCAAAAGGTTTAGGAACAATTGAATTAACAACAGGAATACAGATTTCTGGAAATTTTGATAAAGTAATTCCGTTTAAAAATAACAAAGTTGCCTATTTTCAAACTGTTGGCGAAACTGCTTTGGCTAATAGAGATAAAGAGTTGATTGGTCATGGAATTTCAACGCACAAAAATGGTTTTGGAAGTCCTATTGGGAAGTTAAAAGGAATTAATTTGCCTATTGAAGACATGAGTCCAAGAGATTTAAAAGCCTATGGAATTTACGAAGGCGAATTTATGACTTTGGAGTTTGAAAGTGGCATCATTCTAAAAGGAAAAGCAATTACAGGAACCAGAGATTTACGTGGTAAAATTTTAATGATTACGTTTGATGAATGTACAGTAACTTACCAAGATGAGGTGTTATTTAAACCAGAGTGGGGTTTGTATGATATGGCTGTTGGTAAAGAAGTTGTTTCTGCGTATGCTGGAGCTGCAGATGTTGCGTCTTTTTTAGATACAAGCAAAGTTTCTGAAACAAAAACGCACAAAATAACCTATTCAGAAGCTGCTAAAAAACTGTATATTTTGTATGATGAGGTTCGTGAAATGCGTGAAACAAATTCAGCAACTGAAGCAAAAATAGAAGTGATATTTCATCGACTTAAAAAAGAATATTCAGAGGATTGGTTGCTATTATTAGAATTGTATGAATTGGCGTTAGAAAACAATTTTGCTATTAAAAAAGATATTCTAAATACTTTGGAAGCATTAAAAAGTATCAAAAGTTATACAAAGCTTATAGAAAATGGCTTAAATTTGCATCTTAATTAAATTAAAACAACATGGGTTTATTTGACATGTTTAAAAGAAAAGATATGAGTTTAGATATTAAAGAATATTTAGAAAACGACGCTGTTATTTTAGATGTAAGAACACAAGAAGAGTGGAATGAAGGGCATATTGAAAACGCAAAACATATTGTTTTAAATTTAATTCCTTTAAAAATTGAGGAAATAAAAGCTTGGGATAAACCAGTAATTGCTGTTTGTAGAAGTGGAGGTAGAAGTGGGCAAGCTGCACAGTTTTTAAAGCAAAATGGTGTAGATGTTATCAATGGTGGTCCTTGGCAAAATGTAGATCAGTATATAGAAAAGTAAAAATAATATATGTTTTAAAGATTCTGCACAAATTGCAGGATGAGTTCAACTAAAAAATTTAAGGAATTTTAAAATTCCTTAAATTTAAGTTTTATTAAATCAAATTCCTTTTTTGAGCTTTCATAACAGCTTCCATTTTACTGTGAACTTGTAGCTTTTTGTAGATATTTTCTATGTGTTTTCGAACAGTTGAAGGCGAAATAATTAAATTATCTGAAATATTATTATAATTTAAACCTTTGCTTAACTGAAGTAAAATTTCGGTTTCTCTTTTGGTCAATTTAATTTCCTCAACATTTTCAGGTTCAGAAGTAGATAAATCAGGATTTCGTAATAAATTTAAGGTTTTCAAAGCAATACTTGGCGTCATTGGTGCACCACCTTCTGTTACTTCTATAATACTTTTGTATAAATTTTCGGCGTCAATTTCTTTTAATAAATAGCCATTTGCACCTGCTTTTATAGCATTAAAAATATACTCATCATCATCTACAACAGTTAACATAATTACTTTTATCTGCGGATATTTGTTTTTTACCAATTCTGTAGCTTTAATACCATTCATTTCAGGCATTTGAATATCCATTAAAATAACATCTATATTATGGTTTTCCTCTAATTTACCAATGAGCTCTGCACCATTATTAGCATGAAATTTTACGGAAATATCATCAAAAAAAGATAATTTTTCTTTGATGGCTTTCGTTAAGAAATAATTGTCTTCTGCAATGCAAATTTTTAAGTTCATAGCTAACATCTTGATTCATAAAAATAACAATTCTTTTTAATGTTTGTTATACGTCATTTGCCGTATTTTCTAACGCAATTTCTAGCGTAATTTCTGTTCCTATTTTTTCTTTTGAATTAATGCTCACTTTTGCATCAATTTCACTCATTCTTTTTTCCATGTTGCTTAAACCATTTCCTAAATCAACGGAATTTATATCAAAGCCTTTGCCATTATCAATAATAGAAATCACAAAATTTTGATGATCTTTTTTAAGATGAATTTCAACCTTGCTTGCATCCGCATATTTTATTGCGTTATTTATGGCTTCTTGAATTACTCGAAATAAATTCATGCCTATTAAAGACGAAAAACTAGTGTTTTTATCAATAGTGTATAAAATTTCAAACTCTAGTTCTGGCACTGCAAGTTTTGCTTTTTCTATGAACGATAAAATTCTTGAATGCAAATCTTCCACTGAAATTTTACTTTTATTCATAGCCCAAATAGTATCTCTTAACTCATGGATGGTGCCTGATGTAAAAGAACTAATTGTGCTTAATTTGTCTTTTAATTTATCATTAGCATCTTTAGAAATAAACTTTAAATTATCGATTGATGATATGATAAAAGTAAGTTGAGAACCAATATTGTCATGCAAATCTCTAGAAATTCTTAAACGTTGTTCTTGCAGCCTGTTTTGAGTTTTTATAATTGCTAAAGCATCTTTTAAATCGATTTCTTTTTGGAGTTGTTTTCTTTTAAATTGATTTTTTTTGTAAATCCCAAAAAAGATAATTCCTAAAATTAACAATGCTGATGCCAAAAGAATTGCATACAAATTTCTGTTTTTTATGGCTAATTCTTTTTCTAAGAGTTCTTCTTTTTGTATCGCAATTTCTTTTTCTTTTTTTGCAGTTTCATATTTAACTTCAAAATCAGAAATTTTAGTTTGTAAAGAATTTTTAGAGAGTTCGTTCTCTAAATCGTATTGCTTTTGAAGATAGGTGTATGCTTTAGCAAATTGGTTTTTTGCTGCATACACTAACGATAAATTTTTATATACTTTGGCTTTATCAGCAGGATTATTCGAAATTTCTATTAACGGAAGTGCTTTTAATAAATAACTTTCTGCACTATTTATTTGCTTCAATTTTAAGTAATTAACACCTAAATAAAGATAAGAAACTCTTAAAGTTTGAGCGTCATTAGTTTTCTCAGCATCAATTATTACAGACTTGTAAATAGAAATTGCTTTTTTATGTTGATTTCTTACAGTGGCTAATTGAGCAATACCAGTTTTACTGAATAAAATTACCTTGCCATATTCTATTTTTTCAGCAATATTTAAAGATTTTTGATAATAATTTTCTGCTTTCGAATATAGTGACGTGTCTTTTTCTTTCTCTCCAATTTCTTTATACATTCCTGCAATGTTATACAAGCTGTTAGCAACATCAACTTGATTGGTTCCGTTTTTCTTTATCTCTAAAGCTTGTAGATAAAACTCTAAAGCTTTTTGATACTCTTTCATATCTTCATAAATCAAACCAATATTGTTAAAAGATTTACCTAAGGCAGTAGAGTCATTTAATTTTTCTGCAAGAGAAATTGCTTTTTTATGAACGTCTAAAGAACTTTCTGCTTTCCCTAAATAAGACATGGCAAGTGCTTTATTATTCAAAAAACGCAGTTCATCCACTTCGTTTTTCTCTTTTTCAGCCAATGCAAGTGCGCTTGTAAAGTTTTTCAAAGCACTTTCAAAGTCGCCTTTATAAAAATTTAAAACACCTAAATCTCCATAATATTTGTTGTGTAAAAAGTAATCATACTCATCTTTCATTTTTTGCCAAGCCAAATCGTATTTAGCTTGAGATTTTACATAATCTCCTTTTATTAAATATAATTGAGCATATTTTAAAATTGCATGAATGTTTTGCGTTTTAAGAGTTTCTTCAAAATTTGTTAGTTGAATTGTTTTTTGAATATAAATTTCTGCGGAATCTTTATTTGAATTAAAATAATAATCCACCAAATGCATTAAAGTGGTACTTTTTTCTTTTGTACTTGTGGTGTTTTTTAACACCAATTGTAAACTATCAACTTTTTTATCTTGCGAAAAAATGGAAATGCTAAAAAATAAGCTAATACTAAAAACGCGTAATAATTTCATAAAACACTGGTTTTGAAAGCAACAATTTACACTAAAATTTAAATTAATAAAATATTTCATCGAAACTAAATGCAAGTTGCATCAATTCAGTTTTAATTTTTAAAATTCCATTGTGTAAAAAGGCACTATTCTTTTTAAGTTCTAAATCAATATTTATCAACTCATTTTTAATTGATTTTTCTTTTTCTAATTCATTTTCTAAATTTTGTAAAGTGTTATTTCCTAACTTTTTATAATTATTTAAATAAATGTTGATAATTAATAGTAGTATAATTACAGCAAAAAACAGCAATAAAAAAGCCTCAGTAATTAACATATTATATTTTTTTTTGAAAGGATAACACTTGATATTGATAAGAAAAAAATATCGAGAACTTATTTTCTAAAAATAATATTCTCGATAAAAAACTCTCTTTCATAATTTTATAAATGGGGAAATCTAATAGTTTTTATTTCCAACTGATGTTTGTTGTTCACCATTGTAAATTTTAGTTTTAGCTTTGAAATCCTCTACTTTTTTTTGAGAATTCAATCTATTTACGAAACAAAAAAAGTGTATAAAATATTTTTTGTTTTCATAATTAGTAATCCTAAAATTCAGCTACAAAACTGTTTAAAAAGAAATACGAAAACAATACGTCATTTGACGTATATTTAAAAGAAATGAATTTTATTAAAAATTGATGAAAGGAAATTGTTGCTGTATTTTTTCTTTTTTTGAAGATAAATTTTTTAAAAACTGTTGATGTCCTTCAGAATTTTGATTGAAAGGTTTGTGGAGTATGCCTTTTTGAATTGTATCAACTTCTTTTAAGATTGATGCTGTTTCTGGTGAAAACCAAGCGTCTGCAAATTTCCCCCAAATATAATTAATGGCTGTTGCATTTGGATGAATCATATCTTCTGCGTAAAAACGATAATCACGCATTTCGTCCATCATAAGTTCATAACTTGGAAAATAATGGATGTTTTTTCGAGCATTTATGATTTTGTGAATTCCTGCAATTAAATGTGCTTTACTTTGTGTATTTTCGATAAAACCATCTTTTAAATGACGAACAGGAGAAACTGTAAAAATTATATTTGCTTTGTTATAAATTGATTTTAGCAGTGCAATAATTGCCTCTAAACTTTCAGTAATTTCATCAACAGTTAAAAGTTCTTTTAAGAATTTTTTTTGCGGAATTTTATGACAATTGGCTACAAATTCATCAGTTTCTATAAATCTATAAACCCAAGCAGTTCCTAAGGTAATTATAATATGAGAAGCTTCTAGTAATTTTTTATTAGTTGATAAAACAGCCGCATTCAAATTTTCTAAAATTTCATTTTTGTTGGATGAACTTAAACTGGAATGCGCATCAAAACAATGCCAACGTTCATTTTGAAAAATAAGATCACTTTCTAAATATACTTTTTCATTTATAGCATTAGTAATAAAAGTTTCAATTGCTTTTGGATTAAAAAGAATTCCAAACGGATTTTGAGTTGCTCTAAATTTAAAATAGTTTAATTTGTTACCAATATTTTCTGAAAAACACGAACCTACTAAAAACAGTTTTGAGTTATAATCTATTTGATTATGTTCTTGTTTTTTTAATGGAATTTGAGTTTGTAGTTTCATGATTTTTGCATCGTGTTTTTTAAGTATCAAACAAAAAAGAACTCACGTACCAAATTCCGAAACCAGAAACAATTAATACAAATAGGATTAATAAAAGAGCAATTAAGAATTTTCCTGTATTTTTAACTTTCTTCAATCTAAAATTTTTTTTATTTTAAATAATCTTTTGCTCTTTCTAAAACTTTAGGAATTCCTCCAGGGTTTTTACCTCCAGCAGTTGCAAAAAATGGCTGTCCACCTCCACCTCCGTGAATTAATTTCCCTAATTCTCTAACTACTTTTCCTGCATCATAACCACGTTCAGCAGCCAACTCTTTAGAAATATAACAAGTTAACATCGCTTTTTCTTTTGATGGAGCAGTAGCAAATAACAAAAATAAATTTTGATACTCTTTCCCTAAAGCAAATGCTAAATTCTTAATTCCATTAGGATCTAAATCTATTTTCGTAGCCAAAAATTGCACACCATTTATTTCTTGCAATTGGTTTTTAAGTTCGCTAGATAAATTTTGTGCTTTATCTTTTAATAATTGCTCCACTTGTTTTTGCAAATCAGCATTTTCATCTTGTAGTTTTTGAACTGCTTTTACAGGATTTTTAGAATTGTTTAAAAGTGCTGCAACTTCTGATAAAACAGCATTATTATCCGTATAAAAATCTTTTACAGCTTCGTTTGTAATGGCTTCAATTCTTCTTATTCCTGCAGCAACTGCGCCTTCGCTTTTTATTTTAAAATGCCAAATATCTCCTGTGTTTTTTACGTGAGTTCCTCCACAAAGTTCAATAGATTTTCCAAATTTTATAGCTCTAACTGTATCACCATATTTTTCGCCAAACAATGCTAATGCACCATTTTCAATAGCTTTTTCCATGGTAATATTTCTACTTTCTTCTAAAGGAAGTTTTCCAGAAATACGTGCGTTTACAAAGTTTTCTACATCTTGAATTTCATCTGAAGTTAATTTAGCAAAGTGAGAAAAATCGAATCGTAAAGATTTAGGTTTTACTAAAGAGCCTTTCTGCTCTACATGCGTTCCTAAAACTTCTCTTAAAGCTTGATGTAATAAATGTGTTGCTGTATGATTACTCGCAGATAAATTTCTATGTTTTTCATCTACAATAGCTTTAAAACTTCCATTTATATGTTCTGGAAGATTTTTTGCAAAATGAATAATTACATTATTTTCTTTTTTGGTATCTAAAATATAAACGATATCTCCTTGAGGAGTTTCTAAATAACCTTTATCACCAATTTGTCCTCCACCTTCTGGATAAAAAGGTGTTAAATTAAACACCAATTGATACATTTCGCCATCTTTTTTAGATGTTATTTTTCGGTATCTTGTGATTTTTACTTCTGCTTCTAAAAAGTCATAACCCACAAATTCTTCAACAGCATCATCTATTAAAATAGTCCAATCTTCTGTGCTCATTTCACTTGCAGCTCTTGAACGATTTTTCTGTTTTTGGAGTTCAGCTTCAAACCCTTTTTCATCTAAAGTATAGCCTTTTTCTGATAAAATCAAAGCTGTTAAATCTATAGGAAATCCAAAAGTATCATACAATTCAAATACTTTATCACCAGAAATTTCTTTAGTTTTTGCTGATGAAATAATACCATCTAACAAAACCAAACCTTGATCTAACGTTCTTAAAAAAGAAGTTTCTTCTTCTTTAATTACATTTTCAATCAATTGTTTTTGTGCCTTTAATTCAGGAAAAGCATCACCCATTTTATCACTTAAAACAGCAACCAATCTGTAAATAAAAGGTTCTTTTTTATCAAGAAATGTAAAACCATATCTTACAGCTCTTCGTAAAATTCTACGAATCACATAACCAGCTCCAGTATTGCTTGGCAATTGCCCATCTGCAATAGAAAATGCAACTGCTCTAACATGATCAGAAATTACACGAGTTGCAATATCTTGTTTGGTGTCTGAACCATATTTTGTATTTGTAATGGTACCAATTTCTCTAATAATTGGCGTAAAAACATCAGTATCATAATTAGATTGAACATTTTGTAAAACCATACAAAGGCGTTCAAAACCCATACCAGTATCAATATGTTTGTTAGGTAATTCTTCTAAAGAACCATTGGCTTTCCTATTATATTGCATAAAAACCAAGTTCCAGATTTCCACTACATGAGGATGATCTTCGTTGATTAAAGTGCGTCCATCAACTTTAGCTTTTTCTTCTGCAGATCTAATATCAACATGAATTTCAGAGCAAGGTCCACAAGGTCCTTGTTCGCCCATTTCCCAAAAATTATCCTTTTTATTACCTTTTAAAATTCGGTCTTCAGCAATATATTGTTTCCAAATATCAAAGGCTTCTGTATCCATTTTAAGGTTATCAGCATCATCAGAACCTTCAAAAACGGTTACATATAAAATGTCTTTATCAATTTTGTAAACTTCGGTTAATAATTCCCAAGCCCAAGCAATTGCCTCTTTCTTAAAATAATCTCCAAAAGACCAATTCCCTAACATTTCGAATAAAGTATGATGATAGGTATCATAACCAACTTCTTCCAAATCATTATGTTTACCAGAAACACGCAAACATTTTTGCGAATCTGTAATCCTGTTTTGTTTTGGAGTTCCATTTCCTAAAAAATATTCTTTAAATGGTGCCATGCCAGAATTTACAAATAGCAAAGTTGGATCATCCTTTGTTACCATTGGTGCAGAAGGAACCACCAAATGAGATTTTTGTTTGAAAAAATTTAAAAAAGTAGCACGAATATCTTGAGATTTCATATAATAGAAGTTTCCAACAAGTTGGATTTTGTTAATTTATTTTTAAAAAACTACTTGAAAAAAAGCAGTTGTAAAACATTTTGTAAATTTGCACGTTCTTATAAATGAGTTTTATTGAAAAAAATCAATTATAGCACAAAAATAGAACATTTAGTTATATGGCAAAAGTAAAATATTATTATGATGAGGATACGCTTTCTTACAGAAAAATTGCTGTAAAGAAAACGGACTATTATCGAAGAATATTGTTTAGCTTTTTAGGAGTTATATTAATTGCTTTCTTTGGTTTTATTGGGTTTAGTCAAATTATTACATCACCTTCTGAACGTGCTCAAAAAAGAGAATTAGAGAATTTAAAGTTCCATTATGAGTTGATTGATAAAAGATTGGAAGAAAGTTCTGAGATTCTATCACAATTACAAGAAAGAGATAATAATATTTATAGAAGTTACTTTGAAGCAAATCCGATTCCTGAAGAGCAACGAAAAGCTGGTTTTGGTGGAGTTAACAGATATAAAAATTTAGAAGGCTTTGATAATTCTGGATTGATAAAAAACTTAACGAAAGAAGTTGATATTTTATCAAAACAAATGGTGGTGCAATCTAAATCTTTAGATGAGATTGTGGCTTTAGCGAAAGAAAAAGAAGATATGTTAGCTTCAATTCCTGCAATTTTACCCATTAAAAAAGGAGAATTTTATGTGGCTTCAGGGTATAAAATGAGAATGCATCCTATTTTAAAAATCAATAAGTTTCATAAAGGAATGGATTTTACAGCACCAAAAGGTACACCTGTATATGCTTCTGGAAACGGAAAAGTTACCATTGCTCAAAGAAGTAGTACTTTTGGAAATGTTGTTTATATAGAACATGGTTATGGTTACAGAACTATTTATGCGCATTTAAGCAAAATAGAAGTAAAAAAATACAACGAAGTTAAAAGAGGAGATTTAATTGGTTTTGTTGGTAATACTGGTTTATCTGTAGCTGCGCATTTACATTATGAAGTGCATAAAAATGGTAGAGCTTTAAACCCAATCAACTTTTATTATGGAGATTTATCTTTAGAGGAATTTGCTACTTTACAAGAAACTTCAGAAGAAAGTCAATCTTATGATTAACAAATTTGTGGAAATGTTTAACTGTTGAATCGTTTAAGCGTATTCGCAATTACACAATTACACAATTACACAATTACACAACAATGCACATAGATTTACCTGAAAAACGATATTACAAAATCGGAGAAGTTGCAAAAGCTTTTAGCGTAAATACTTCATTGATTCGTTTTTGGGAAAAAGAGTTTGTAATTATCAAACCTAAAAAGAACGCTAAAGGAAACCGACTTTTTACTCAAGAAGATATTGTAAACTTCAAAATAATCTTCAATTTAGTAAAAGAAAGAGGTTTTACTTTAGAAGGGGCAAAGCAAAAATTAAAGAAAAATCCTGATAATATCTTCGATAATCAGGAAATTATTAGTAGATTAGAAGCTGTAAAAGCGGAACTTCAAAAGATTAAAAACTCACTTTAACTTTTTTGGTCTTTGCGAAGTTTACTTTTTTGTAAACTGTGGCAAGCTTTATATTAATTATCTAAATTCTATTTTACGACTCACATTGTTTTTTAAACTTACTATGCACGCATAATATTTTTCATTATATTTGGAAATAGATTTTGTTTTTCATCAACAAAAGCAATTCTTAGAAGCCAACTATAAAATTTAAAATAGTATGTCAAAGAAATATGTAGATTTAGAAACCTTAAAATATTTGCTTTATGATGTTCATAAATTAGAAAATTTATTATCAAGAGAACGTTTTAAAGAACACGATTTAGAATCTTTAGATTTATTTATAGATTCCGTTAAAGAATTTTCTGACAGAGAATTATATCCATATTTAAAAGAAATGGATGAAACGCCTGCACATTTTAAAGACGGAACTGTAATTGTGCACGAACAAGTTCAGAAAGTAATGCATCAATCAGGAGAAATGGGCATTATTGCTGCTTTATTTGATTATAAAGATGGAGGTTTGCAAATCCCATCCTCGGTTTTTCATGCAGCATTATACATTATGGATGCTGCCAATAATCATTTACCTGGGTATCCAAGCTTAACATTAGGAGCAGCAGAATTAATTATAGAATTTGGCGTACAAAGTTTAAAAGATGCCTATGTGCCAAAGATGCTTTCTGGAGTTTGGGGAGGCACCATGTGTTTAACAGAACCACAAGCAGGAAGTTCATTATCTGACATTACTACAAAAGCAACCCCAACAGAAAACGGATTTTACAAAATATCAGGTCAAAAAATATTTATTTCTGGAGGCGATTATAAAGAAGCCAAAAATATTGTGCATTTAGTATTGGCAAGAATTGAGGGCGCTCCAAAAGGAACCAAAGGAATATCCTTATTTGTAGTTCCAAAAAACAGAATTACAGAAAATGGATCTTTAGAATATAATGATGTAATGACTGTTGCCGATTTTCAAAAAATGGGACAAAGAGGTTATTGCACCACACATTTAGGTTTTGGAGATAAAGACGATTGTAGAGGTTGGCTTGTGGGTGAAGAGCACAAAGGTTTGGCACAAATGTTTTTAATGATGAATGGCGCAAGAATAGCAGTAGGTAGAGGAGCTGCAGCAATTGCAATGGCTGCTTACAGAACCTCATTGCAATATGCAAATGAGCGTCCACAAGGAAGAAAATTATCTGCTGATGGAAAGAAAAACCCAACAGAAAAACAATCTTTAATTATAGAACATCCAGATGTTAGACGAATGTTATTCTTGCAAAAAGCAATCGTAGAAGGTTCTTTAAGTTTGGTTTTATTAGCATCAAAGTATCATGATATTTTAACCACAGCAACCTCAAAAGAAGAAAAAGAAAAGTACCATTTGTTGTTAGAAATGATTATTCCTATTGTAAAAACATATCCATCTGAAGCTGGTGCAGAAGCTGTAGATAATGGTTT
Organism: Polaribacter sp. Hel_I_88; assembly: GCF_000687935.1. Taxonomy (NCBI): domain Bacteria; kingdom Pseudomonadati; phylum Bacteroidota; class Flavobacteriia; order Flavobacteriales; family Flavobacteriaceae; genus Polaribacter; species Polaribacter sp. Hel_I_88. Next base: position 1,884,668 of record NZ_JHZZ01000001.1, read on the forward strand.
GCAAGTTTTAGGAGGTTATGGTTTTTGTACCGATTTTTCGTTACAACAATATTATAGAGACATCAGAATTTCTGCTTTGTATGAAGGTACAACAGGAATTCAATCGCAAGATTTATTGGGTAGAAAAGTACCAATGTTAAAAGGAAAAGGGTTGGAATTATTATCAGCAGAAATTGTAAAAACAATTATTTCTGCTTCTTTAGATGATGATTTAAAAATCTATGGAACTATTTTAGGTGATAAATTAAAACAATCTCAAAAAGTTTTAGGTCATTTAATGCCTTTTGCAATTAAGGGAAATTATGAGCGCTATTTAGCAGATGCCAATTTATTTATGGAGCACATGAGTATTGTTGTGTTAGGTTGGTTATGGTTAGAAATGGCTGTGGATGCTAAATCTAAACTTACTAAAGCTGATAAAAAATATTCAGAAACTTTTTATGAAAGTAAAATTCACACCATGAAATTCTACTTTAAATATGAAGTTCCGAAGACAAATTCGTTAGCAGAATCTTTAATGAACAATGAAGTTTTAACCATCAAAAAAGACAAAGAACTTATTTTATAATGAACATAAAAGAACAATTTAATTTAGAAGGAAAAGTTGCCATAATTACTGGTTCTAGCAAAGGAATTGGAAAAGCTATCGCAAAAGGTTTAGCAGAAAACGGAGCACAAGTTGTAATTTCTAGTAGAAGTCAAGAAGCTTCTGACGAAGTTGCCAAAGAATTTACAGCAGAAGGTTTAAAAGCAATCGGAATTGCTTGTCATGTTGGAAAAGAAGAGCAACGTAAAAATTTGGTAACTAAAACAATAGAAGCTTTTGGTAGCATTGATGTTTTAGTTAACAATGCAGCAATCAATCCAGTTTTTGGCCCAATAGAAGAAGTAAATCCTGCAATTTTTGATAAAATTATGGACATAAATGTAAAAGCACCTTGGTCTTTATCAAACTTGGTTTTACCACATTTTAAAGCGAATAAAAACGGAAGTATCATCAATATTGCTTCTGTAGAAGCATTAACGCCCGGTTTTGGATTGGGAATTTATTCCACAAGTAAAGCTGCTATTTTAATGCTGACAAAAAATCAAGCTAAAGAATGGGGACAATATGGAGTAAAAGCCAACGCAATTTGTCCAGGTTTAATTAAAACAAAATTCAGTGCTGCTTTGTGGCAAAATGAAAAAATACTAAGCAAAATTGAAAAATCGTTACCAAGTGCAAGAATGGGAATGCCAGAAGAAATGGTAGGTTTGGCTTGTTTATTAGCTTCGGATGCTGGAAATTATATGACTGGTGGAGTTTATACTGCTGATGGTGGTTTTATGATTACTGGGTAGTTTTTCAGTTTGCAGTTGCAGTTTTCAATCAGCAAAAAATTAAGTGAGATTTGTCATTTCGACTTTTTGGAGAAATTTCATAAAAAATGGTCACACATAAATAAAGCACAACATAGCCTATGTTTCTATGTGTTAAAAATTAAAATTTCTTTTCAAATAGGAACTCAGAATATCCCAAAAAAGTCAAAAGAATTACAACATAAATCAGCAAATTTTGGAACAAAAACACAACCTTGATGAGTATTTAAAAATCCATTATATTCACAGAAGTAATTGGTTAAGAGCTGCTGTTTTGGGTGCAAATGATGGTATTTTATCAACAGCAAGTATAGCTATTGGTGTTGCAGCAGCAAGCGTTACAAGAGAACCAATTATATTAGCAACTTTGGCAGGTTTGGTTGCTGGTGCTTTGTCTATGGCTGCAGGAGAATATGTTTCAGTTAGTTCTCAAACAGACATTGAAAAAGCAGATATTGAAAGAGAAAGGCAAGAATTACAAGAAATGCCAAAAGAAGAACTTCAAATTTTAGCTAAAATATACCAAAATAGAGGATTAAAAAAAGAAACAGCTTTACAAGTTGCAGAAGAATTTACAGCACACGATGCTTTAGCTGCTCACGTTAGAGATGAGTTAGGAATCAATGAAATATCTAAAGCAAAACCAATTCAAGCAGCTTTGGCTTCAGGAGCGTCATTTGTTTTTGGTGGAATATTACCTTTATTAGTCGTTTTTCTTCTTCCTTTAAAATCATTAGAATTGTATATTTATGTTTCTTCTATCGTTTTTCTAGCTATTTTAGGTGCACTTGCTGCAAAAACTGGTGGAGCTAAAATAATGAATTCTGTTGCTAGAATTACTTTTTGGGGAACTATTGCAATGGGTATTACAGCGTTAATTGGTTATTTATTTGGTATTAATTTATAAAGAAAAGAATAAAACTATGAACTTCGAATACTCCCAAAAATCAAAAGATTTACAACATAAATTATCCACTTTTATAGAAGAACACATTGTTCCAGTTGAAGCAGAGTTTATTGCTTTTCAAAGTGATAAAAACAATATGTGGAAACGTTTCCCAAAAACGGAAATGCTAAAACAAAAAGCCAAAGAAGCTGGTTTATGGAATTTGTTTTTACCTAAAGATTATGGAGAATTAAGCCCTGGTTTAACCAACTTAGAATATGCGCCTTTAGCAGAAATAATGGGGAAGAAAATCTGGATTTCAGAAATTTTTAACTGTTCAGCTCCAGATACAGGAAATATGGAAGTATTGGCAAAATACGGAAATGAAGCACAAAAAGAACAATGGTTAACTCCATTAATGAATGGCGAAATAAGATCTGCTTTTTTAATGACAGAACCACAAGTTGCTTCTTCAGATGCTACAAATATTGAAACTTCTATTGTTTTAGATGGTGATGAATATGTAATAAATGGAAGAAAATGGTGGTCTTCAGGAGCCATGGATCCTCATTGTAAAGTGGCTATTTTGATGGGAAAAACTGATGCAAATGCACATAGACATCAACAGCAAAGTATGATTTTGGTTCCTATGAATACAAAAGGTTTAAAAATTGTGCGTCCACTTTCGGTTTTAGGTTTTTATGATTCTCCAGAAGGCCATGCAGAAATTATTTTAGATAATGTTAGAGTGCCTAAAGAAAACTTAATTTTAGGAGAAGGTAGAGGTTTTGAAATTGCTCAAGGACGTTTAGGACCAGGAAGAATTCATCATTGTATGCGATTGGTTGGAATGGCTCAATATTCGTTAGAAATGATGTCTCAAAGAACTTTAGAAAGAGAAACTTTTGGTAAAAAGTTTTACGAGTATAGTAGCATTCGTCATGAAATTGCAACATCAGCATGCGAAATTGAACAAGCAAGATTATTAACACTTTCAGCTGCAGATAAAATGGACAAAGTTGGCAATAAAGAAGCTAAAGATATAATTGCCATGATTAAAATTGTTGCGCCAAATATGGCTCAAAAAGTAATTGATAGAGCCATGCAAATTTTAGGGGGAAAAGGTGTTGGACAAGATACGTATTTGCCTCATTATTTTGCCATTGCTAGAATGTTACGATTGGCAGATGGTCCAGATGAAGTACACATGTATCAGTTAGGGAAAAGTTGTATTAAAAAATATGGAAGTCAATAATGAGCAATCAAAAAGTAAGGAAAGGAGAAGATTTGCCAGAAGCAAATCTTAAAAAATATCTTCTAGAAATCATCTTAATTGAATCTTTGAAAAGTGACTTATATGTTGAACAATTTACACACGGATTTTCCAACTTAACCTATTTATTAAAAATAGAAAACAAAGAATTCGTTTTAAGAAAACCACCAAAAGGCGCTATTAAAAGAGGTCATGATATGAGTCGTGAATTTAAAGTACAAAGTGCTGTACATAAAGTGTTTTCTAAAGCGCCAAAAATGTTTGCTTTTTCTGATGATAAAACTATTTTAGGGAGTGATTTCTACATTATGGAAAAAGTAGAAGGCATCATTTTAAATTATAAGGAAGCACATAAAAGAAATATTACTGTTGATGATTATCAGAAAATAGCCAATTCTTGGTTAGATACTTTAGTTGAATTGCATAATGTAGATTATAAAGCGATTGGTTTAGAAGATTTAGGAAAGCCAGAAGGGTATGTTGAAAGACAGGTTTCAAATTGGGGAAAGCAATATGTAAAAGCAAAAACAGAAGAAGTTCCAGAAGCAGAACTAGTGATGAATTGGATGCAAGAACATCAACCAAAAGTTTATGAGCATTGTTTAATACATAATGATTTTAAGTATGATAATGTTGTTTTTAAAGATGATTCTTGGCAAGAAATAAATGCAGTTTTAGATTGGGAAATGGCAACCTTAGGTGATCCTTTAATGGATTTAGGAACTTCACTAGGGTATTGGACAGTGGCAACAGATCACGATTTTGTAAAACAAGGAATTCCTTCCCCAACCATTTTTGAAGGAAACCCCATAAGAAGTGAAATTGCAAAAATGTACGCTGAAAAGTCTGGTAGAACTATAGAAAATCTGGTTTTTTATTATGTATTTGGCTTGTTTAAAATTGCAGTAATCGCTCAACAAATTTATTTTCGCTTTTCAAAAGGATTTACAACAGATCCACGTTTTGCTAATTTGAATAAAGCTTCAGAATTGTGTTGTAAATTGGCGTTAAAAGCCATAAAAACAAAGTCGATTGATTAAATTTTGATTAAGAATTCTAACCTGCAAGGTTTTTAAAACCTTGTAGGCTTAAAATACATAGTTATAAGAACTTTAAGATTTTGTTGCAAAATGAAAACATGAGATTCTTTAAGAATAACAAATATTGTGGAGATTTGTTTGTGTGTTTATGAGTGATTTTACCATTCAGTTTGTCACGCAGTAAGCGTCTCAAAAAGATGATGATAAAGTGTCAAATTTTAAAAAAAATAGAAATAAACTAAGAAGTATTAGCCATTTTATCAAATTTCCACGTTAATAAACCTGTTTTTACGATGAGTTACCTTAATTGTAAAACGCGGTTTCGACATTATCATTATTAAGACATCAAAAATTATTTTTGACTAAAAAACTAAATATTATTGAAATGAGTAACTTATCGAACATTAAACTAGAAATTGAAAAATACGCTAACGAATCTAACTTTACTGAATTGCAAATTGTTGAAAAATTAGAGAAATACTTTTTCAATAAAAAAGTAAATGCAAATTTGAAACTCTATAAAAAGGGTAAGAAAAAAGTGAGTGAAATTACGAAAGATTTAAAAATTTCACCTCGAAGATTTTATGCTATTTTAGAAAAGAAAAATATTGAACATACTAAATACAATAAATAATTAGAATTGAAAATCTTAAGACTTGCTGAAAATAAAGACGTGGGATTCTTTCAGAATTACAAATGTTATGGAGATTCGTGTGTTTTATATAAGATTTTTCATCATTTAATTTTTCACGCTGAAGAGCGTCTCAAATAATGATAAAAAATATTATTGTCTGATTTAATTTCGCTCCTATGGAGCTTTAGAACATTTTTGTACTTTTTTATTAATATTATGCTCTTACAGAGCTAAAAATCCCATAGGGATGAAATATTATTAGAAAATTGTTTCAAAATTAAACTAAGCCCTAGAAGGGCGATATATTAAATATTTGTTTATTTAGTAAGAGTTTTAGAATTTTATAAAGTTTTAATTTGACAATAATAAGGAAACTTTAAAAATTATTTAAAAATAACCAATTTGCGTTAGGGATTGAAATGACATCCTTTTTGCTTTTTCGCAAAAAGATATAGTGGAAAGCCCGACCTTTTTAGGGAACGCCCAAATTAAAGTTAAAAAATATGCAAGTAAAAGACAAAGTAGTAATCATAACAGGAGCAGGTTCTGGAATAGGAAAAGCAACAGCCATTCATTTTGCAAATCATGGAGCAACAGTTATAGTTTCTGACATCAATTTAGAAAAAGCGCAACTAGTTGCAGAAGAAATTGTAACAAATGGAGGAAAAGCGCTACCTATAAAAGCAAATGTTGCTAAGTTTGAGGATGTAGAAAAGTTAATAAAACAAACAGTTGCAGAATTTGGCAAATTAGATGTAATTGTTAATAATGCAGGAATTGGCCCAAATTTGTTAAGAACACATGAGTCAACTTTAAGAGATTGGGATCGAGTGATTTCAGTGAATCAAACAGGAGTTTTTTACTGCATGAGAGTAGCTTTGACGCAATTTTTAGAACAAGGTTATGGAAATATTGTAAATATTGCTTCTTTGGCGGGTTTAAAAGCATCGCCCAATAATATTAGTTATAGTGCCAGTAAATTTGCTGTGGTTGGTATGACAAAATCGGCAGCAATGGAATATGCAACCAAAAACATAAGAGTAAATGCAGTGTGTCCTGGGTATACAGAATCGGCTTTATTGAATCAATTATTGAATGCAAAACCAGAAATGGATACAATTTTAAAAAGTGTAATTCCTATGAAACGTTATGGAAAAGCAGATGAAATTGCAGATGCTGTGGTTTGGTTGGCTTCAGATAACACAAAATTTATAACAGGACAAACCATAACGTTAGATGGAGGAACATCACTTTAAAATTGAGAAGAATATTTAGTAAATTTGTAAAAACACAAAATCAATCAAAAAATAAAATTTAGAAATTATGAAAAAATGGTTAATACCTGTAATAATTATTGCTGTAATTGTTTTTGCAGTATATAGTTGGGCAAAAGGATTTAATAACGAAGCTGTTGTTTTACAAGAAGATGCGAAAACAACTTGGTCTAATGTAGAAAGTGCTTATCAAAGAAGAAATGATTTGATTGGGAACTTAGTAAAGATTGTACAAGGAGCAGCAGATTTTGAAAGAAATACTTTAACTGAAGTAATTGAAGCAAGAGCAAAAGCAACATCAACAACTATTGATGCAAACAATTTGTCGCCAGAAAATATGGCGCAATTTCAACAAGCTCAAAATGGATTAGCAGGTGCTATGTCAAAGTTATTGGTTTCTGTAGAACGTTATCCTGACTTAAAAGCAAATGCAAATTTTTTAGAGTTACAAAGTCAATATGAAGGTACAGAAAATAGAATTAATGTTGCTAGAGATCGTTTTAATGAGGGTGTAAATAATTATAATAAACATATCAAAATTTTCCCAAATTCTTTATTAGCGGGTATCTTTAATTTTGACGAAATGAATCGTTACAAAGCTGATGCTGGTTCAGAAAACGCTCCAGATGCTAGTTTTGATTTTAATAATAAAAAAGATTAAAAATGTCTAAAGTAGAAGCATTTCTTACCAAAGAAGAAGAGCAAGAAATTATTTCTGCTATTAGAGTTGCAGAGAAAAATACTTCTGGCGAAATTCGTGTTCATATAGAAGCTACATCTGATAAAGATCCTTATGAACGCTCGTTAGAAGTATTTCATCTCTTAAAAATGGACAACACAAAAGATGCAAATGGTGTTTTAATTTATGTGGCTGTAGATGACAAAAAATTTGTTATTTACGGTGATAAAGGAATTAATGAAGTTGTGCCAAAAGATTTTTGGAATGCTACCAAAGATATTATGCAAAGTCATTTTAAAAATGCTAATTTTAAACAAGGAATTGTTGACGGAATCTTAAAAGCAGGTACAGAACTACAAACACATTTTCCTTGGCAAACAGATGATAAAAACGAACTTTCTAATGAAATTTCTAAAGGATGATATTTAGTAAACAGTTTTCAGTTCGCAGTATGCAGTTATCAGGTTTGTGTAAAAATTGGTTGGTTTTTGTTGTGCTACTTTTTTCTTTACAAACTTTTTCGCAAGGATTTGAAATTCCTGAAACTCCAAAGTTTCAAACAAGTGTGTACGATTATTTAGAGCCAAAACTACTTTCTGAAGCACAAAAAGCAAATTTAGAGAGTAAATTAGTTCGATACTCAGATACTACATCAACTCAAATTGTGGTTGCAATTATTGCATCTACAGAAGGAGAAAATATTAATTATTTAGCAGCAAATTGGGGCGAAAAATGGGGAATTGGAGATGCCAAAAAAGATAATGGTGTATTAATTCTATTGGCCAAAGACGATAAAAAAATTGCCATTCAAGTTGGTAGAGGAGCAGAGCCCTTATTAACCGATTTTCAATCAAAAAGAATTATAGAGAGAGTTATTTTACCTGAATTTAGAAAGGGAGATTTTTATGGAGGTTTAGACAAAGGCGCAGACTATATTTTTAAAACTTTAAATGGCGAATTTAAAGGAACTCGCCAACAAAACAAAAAAGGTTTTGATCCTGGAATTATTATTTTCGTAATTATGATTATCATCTTTTTTATGATTGTTTCTAGAGGAAATAAAAATAATAAAGGTGGAGGCAGAGGATACAGAAGAGGTTCTGTGGCTGGTTCAATACTTGAAGCTATTATTTTGAGCAATGCAGGTAGAGGTGGAGGAAGTTTTGGTGGCGGATTTGGAAGTGGTTCATCTGGAGGAGGTTCCTTTGGTGGAGGTGGTTTTGGTGGCGGATTTGGAGGTGGCTCTTTTGGAGGTGGAGGCGCTTCTGGAGGTTGGTAAGAAGCCTTTTATCTATCTTAATAATCTTATTATAACTTATTTTATTACAAACTTTCTGAATACTACACTTAAGTTAAAACTCTTTTTAACTAAAGATAAACATTTATTTTTTTCATATTAGAAAATTATAAAGTATAATTACTTATGAAAAAAATAACAATCCTTTTAAGTATATTTTTATTGATAAGTTGTCAAAATTTTGGACAACTAAAAGTACTAGGTGAATTACCTGGAGGTTTAAAAGAAATTTCGGGAAATGAAATAGTTGCAGGTTCAGATTTAATTTGGATTCATGAAGATGGAGGAAATAAGTCAGAAATATTTGCAATTGATTTTAAAGGAAAAATCAAAATAGAACTTGATATTAAAGAAAAAAATAATGATTGGGAAGATATTACTTCAGATGAATTTGGGAATCTTTATATTGGCGATTTTGGGAATAATTACAGTTCAAGAAATCATTTAAAAATTTTAAAAATAAATAAAAAAGATCTAGATAAAAAAGAAGTCGAAGTTGAGGAAATAGAATTCGAATACGAACATCAAGATAAATTTCCACCAAAAAAGAAAGATCGTTTTTTTGATGCTGAAGGTTTCTTTTATTTTAAAAACAACTTTTATGTGTTTACAAAAAGTAGAGTAGCAGATGCATATGGAAAAACATCACTCTATAAAATTCCTGCAAAAAAAGGGAAACATACTGCAAAAAAAATCGGAAGTTTTAATAATGGCAAAGAATCTAACGCTTGGATTACTGCTGCTGATATTTCAGAGGATGGAAAAAAAGTAGTGCTTTTATCACAAAAAAATGTACTTATTTTTACTGATTTTAAAAGTGATAATTTCTTATCTGGAAAAGTAAAAAAAATACCATTAGAACATCAGTCTCAAAAAGAAGGAGTTTGTTTTAAGGATAAAAATACACTTATTATTACTGATGAAAAAGCTGGTAGAAAAGGTGGTTTTTTGTATGAATTAAAAATTAATTAAATCAAAAATTTAAAAAGCAACAAGATCCAGCCTGCAACTAAAAACAAACCTCCCAAAGGTGTAATTGGTCCTAAAAACTTCAATTTTTTATTGTTTGCTGATGATAAAACCAAGCCATAAATAGAAAATGAAAACAAGATAGTACCAATGATGAAAGTATTTATAATATAGGCGTTTATAGTTGCTGAAACGTCTAAATTAAAGCCTAAAACAAGCAATACAATTGCATGATACATTTGGTATTTAACACCTGTTTCAAAACTCTGTAACTGATCTGTAGTTAATTTTTTCTTTAATAAATGTGCCCCAAAAGCACCAAAAATTATTGCTAAACTACCAAAAATACATCCAAAAATTAAAGCTAACTGACTCATATCTTAAAAATCAAAACCTAAAGTAAAAGTTATACGTACTCCATCATCACCAGTAAAAACACCAAAATTACCTGCTAGAATATCTGCTGCATTTATAAAAAATCCTCCTCCATAAGAAGTTCTTGGTTGGTTAGTTGTGTTAGGTAAAGCCGTTAAACTATCTGGAGTTCCCCAAACTTTACCATAATCAAAACCACCAAAAAGTCCTATATTGGTAGGCAATAAATTTGTTTTTACGCTTCTTAAATTCCAACGAATATCAGAAGAATGATAAAAAGCATTTTTGCCTGCAAAACGTTCGTTTCTATAAGCACGCATTCCATTATTACCTCCAATACTAGATGCTTGATAAAATTCAAATTCATCATCAAAAATAAATTGACCATTAATTTTTGACGCTAAAACTAATTTTCCACTAGGTATTAATTTATGGGTAATTGATAAAGAAGATGCTGCATAGGTAAAATCTCTATTTTCTTTGATGTTGCCTGTAAAACCAACTTTTGCTAAAAGTTGAACACCTAAAGTGGGAAAAGCAGGATTGTCTGAATGTTGGTAAGAATAACTAGCTTCTGTATTAATAAATTGTTGTCTTTCAAAAACTCTATTGCCAGCTGCATATTGCGTTTCCAAAAATCTACCTGCTGTTCTATCTACATTATAATTTTGATATTTTGCAGCCACTTTAAATTCAGCACCTAATTCGCCTCTCCATTTTAAATAGGTTCCTCCAATTACTTTTTCAATTTTAACTCTATTAAAATCTCTATTTTCTATATCATCAGCCTCTAAATTAACAGAGCTGTTGCCAAAACCGAAGAAGTTTTGGGCAAAATTTGCACTTGTATATTTTCCTTCAAAACCTAAATTCCACTTTTTTATGATGTTAGCAAATTCACCATCATAATTTAGCTCAAAACCACTTGTTGCAAAATAATAAAAAGCAGATACCACGTGTTTTCTGGTAAAAGGATTTCTTTCAAAACTATTTACCAAAAAAGTATTTTTAACGCCTAATTTTATGCCATCATCTGGATTGTAACCGATTGCAGGTGAAAGTGAGTTTTTAAAACTTCTAATTTTTTTATAATCATAGATATTGGTTCTATAATCATCTGTCAGTTTCTTGTTTACATTTGGAGTTTTAAAAGTGCTTTTCTTTGATTTATAGTCATAAACTTTTACTTTTTTAGTTTCGTTAATTTCATATACATCGTTATTTAGGCCACCAATAATTTTTAAATTTATTGTTTTTTTACCAGCATTTCCATTTAATGTAAACACGTCATCATCATCTAAACCATATAGCCAAATGTTTTTAGTAACATCATATTTATAGGTTCTTTGAAGCATAATGTCTGCTTTTTCTCCACCTTTAATTCTATACACTGTAACTTTTGTATCTCCATTTTCAAAACGTTCAATATCAAACCAATCATCTTTATTGGTTCCTTTTATCACTTGAAAATTATTTAAATAAGCATAGTATTTATCTGCTATTTTTTGAAGATTCTTTTTTCTTCCTTTTAGTTTTCTTTTAATATCCTGAATGGTTTCATCATGAACTTCTTTTGGGAATTTTGCAAATGCCCCTTCTATAACCTCATCTGTAATTTGGTTTTGTATAATTGCAACTTGTGCATCCCAAACTTTTTTATCAGAATTATGAATCAAAGTCATATCTAAAGGATAACCAGATAAATTGAACCACTTTGGTTTTTCTATATCTACTTGGTAAGAGCGCATTCCTCTTAAATCTGGAATTAATCTTGTAAAAATATTTAACAAAATTCCATCACCAAAAATAGAAAATGCTTGATCTCTATCTCTGGGTACAGGTCTGTAAACTACTTTATCATCTGTTTCAAATTCAGCCCATCTCCATTGGTCTTGGTGTCTGTCCCAATCTCCTATAAGCATATCAAATAAACGTGCTCTAATATAAGATTCTTCGTCAATACTATATTTTTCGTCTTTTTTTAAGTTTTTTCTTAAATCATCTGTACTAATTATTTCATTAGCATAACCAAAACTTTTTTCATCTCCATGACCATCTGCACTTCGTTCTTCAATCATATATAACTCATCTCCATAATCTGCATTAAATTCGCCTAAACCTTTTTGTTTTGGCACATAATATAAAACAGGATTTGAGTGATACACATCTATAGCATCAGCTAAATCTCCAATTGTAAAAGGCGCATATGGGTGTGAGCCTGTAAAAACATCCAGTAATAAATCTTCTGTGTATGTTTTACTAAATTGGCCTTCTACATATTGATCTTTAAAAGCAACAGCTTGCAAATATTGTACAGCGTTTTTGCGTAAAGCTCTCATTGTGTATTCTCTACCTTCTTTGTCTTCTAGTCGTAAAGTTTTAGATTGATGTCCTCCACCTCTTCTAACAGGAGTTAAACCACCATGTAAAGTGTCTAAATTTACTGTAGGCGCATTTACTTTTTGCCCAAAATATTTTCGGTATCTTTTGCCCCAAAGTAAATTGTAAAATTTTCCTTTTGTAACTTCTTGATCCGTATAAATAGAAGCTTCTTTTTCCGATAGTTTTGCATTTGGAAAATCGCTATATTCTATGATACTATCTTTCTTGAAAACATTTGCTTCATATACTATTTTACGATCTTTAGCTGTGTAAAAATGAACAGTAGAAGAACCATCTTTATAAACGTCTAACCTTGCAAAACCTTGTGTTCCGTATGAAAATTTACCTCCATTTACATTTTTTGTTGCTGTTAGTTTAGAGCCAGAACCACTTACAATTTGAGGTATATTATCTTGTACTATGTACTGAATGCTGTGCTCATGTCCTGAAACAAAAATTATCTTTTCATTTTGTTGCGCCAAACTAATAATACGTTTTCTTAACCTATTGTATTTTTCGTTTTGTTGATCTACATCTAAAGCACCAGCAGTTTTACGAAGAATATTTATAGCACTACCTATAATTGGCAAAGGTTTCATGTGGCTTTTAAAAGAATAATAACCTCCATGAGGACCGTTTGTAAACATAGGGTGATGCAAAGCAATAAGTGTTGTTTTTCCTTGAGATTTTTTAATATCTCCCTCTAACTCTTCAAAGAATTTTTCACGCGTTTTTATCTCACATTCATCATTGATTCCTGGGTGATTATCCCAATTTGTAACAAACCAGTGTGTGTCTACAACAATAATATTAATAGCATCATTAACTTCAATTTTTTCTAAAGGACAACCATTATCTGGTTCAAAACTTTTTTTGCCTAAAGCATCTTCTACTAATTTTTCTTGTCTCTTTAATCCCTTTAAACCATTATACCAATCATGATTTCCAGGAATCATTAAAGTTTTTCCAGGAAATTTTTTGCCAATATCTGTTTGAACTTTTAAACGATGTTTTGCTAATTCATATTCTTTAGAATTTTCTTCAGGAATTCCTTTTGGGTAAACATTATCACCCAAAAAAATTAAAGTCGAATTTTTTTTTGCTTTTAGAATTTCTTGATTTAAGTAAGACAAGGCAGAATCTCTTCTGTATAAATCAGAATTACCAGCATCTCCAATTAAATAAAAAGAGTGACTTATATTAGACGAATCTTTTCTAGGAACATAATTTTGACCTTCTGCCACCTGCATTTTTACAGTTGCACAAGCAGAAATTAATAAAACGACAAAAGAAATATATATAAAATTTTTGAGTGCTTTCATAAATGCAAAATTAACTATTTAGAAATTGATTTTTTATAACTATTCAAATCTTCTTTCGTATCAATATCTAATAAATTTGTTGATAAATCTGAGCAAAGAACATCATTTTTATGATGATTAATGAACTCTTTTGCACCTTTATCTGCCTCAATCAAAATTAAATCGTTAAAATATTTTTTTGGGATAATTGCAGGAACTCCAAATTTGTTTCCATACTTAGAAGCAATAATATTCTCTTTATTTTCTTCGGATAAAAAAATCATCGATTTTAAGTACGCAATATCAATAGCTGGTTGATCTGCGAGTAAGATAAAAAAGCTTTCAAAATTTAAGTTATTTTTTTTAAAGTGATGAATGCCTGCAACAATACTAGCACTCAAACCTGTTTCAAAATTTGTATTGTTGATAAAATTGATGTTTTTTGTTACGATTTCACTCTTAACTTTATCAGCATTTGCACCTAAAACACAAAAAATGTCATCAGAAAAAATATTTTTAATTTTCTCTAAAGTAATGTCTAAAAGTGTTTTTTGATTGATTTTCTCTAGCTGTTTAATACTTTTCATTCTGGATGATTTCCCAGCAGCTAAAACTAAAACAGCAATATTTTTCATTTACGATGAATGAATTTTTCCAGTTATATTTCTCAAAGAAAAAGGTTCTTTTTGGTTGATGACAGACAAAATTTCTGCAACAATAGAAATTGCAATTTCTTCGGGAGTTTTTGCACCAATATGCAAACCTGCAGGAGAGTAAATACAATCTAAAAATTCTTCAGTTGTATTTGGAGCAAACTCAAAAAGCTCATTCAACAAACGTTCTCTCTTTTTTGGTGACCCAATGATTCCTATATATTTTGGTTGATAATCTGCCAATTTTACAACGTATTTTAAATCTTGTACATAACTATGATTCATAATTACTATGGCGCAATTTTCTTGAATATCTGTAAATTGAATGGTTTCTGGAGAATCTCCAACAACCGAATTTGCACCAGGAAAATCTTTCAAACTTTTAGAATCTTTAGCAGATGTAATTACATCAATTTCCCAACCTAAGTTTGTAGCTATTTTACATAGTTTTACAGCATCATGTTCACCACCAATAATCATCAATTTAAAAGCAGGTTTTAGAATTTGCGAAAAAACTTCAACTTTATGTTCTTGTTGATGATTAAAAGTATCAGCAAAAGTAAATTGTTGTTGATTCTCGAAAGTTACAACAGAACCAAAATTGCCAAAAGTTTCATCTTCTTTTTTAAAATAACTATCAATTTTTAAAGCTTCTCTTTTCGCACTTGCTTTTAAAAAGGTTTTTAAAAAATCATCCGTAATAAAAAAAGGTTCAATTAAAATATAGAGCATACCTTCACAACCTAATCTGTATCTACCATCATACGTAATAATTTTTGGTTGATTATCTTTAAAAACAGTGTTTGCTCTGTGTATAATTTCTTTTTCTACACAACCACCAGAAACAGCTCCAACAGTTTTTAAATCTTCAGCAATAAGCATTCTAACACCTGGTTTTCTGTAGGATGATCCTTTCAAAAAAACCACAGAAGCCAAGACGTTTTTCAATCCATTTTGTTGATTGAGAATTGCTTGCTGTACTATTTCTTTAAACTCGTGCATCATAAATTTACGACAGTTTTAAAGGCATTTCCGTTAATCTTTTTCCTGTTAATCTTCTTACAGCATTTGCAATTGCAGCAGCAATAGGACCTAAAGGAGGTTCGCCAACAGGCAAAGGTTTATCAACTCCTTGCAATAAAAATACATTAATTTCTTTAGGCGAATGTTTCATTAATCCCATATCATAAGGTCCAAAAATGGTTGGTTGTAATTGTCCGTCTTCAATAAACATTTTTTCGTGCATTGCTGCACTCATTGCCATAATCATGGCTCCTTCACATTGTGCTTTTACTTGATCTGGATTTACTGCAATTCCACAATCCATAACACAGGTTATTTTATGAACCTTTATTTGATTATCAACAATAGAAACTTCTGCAACTTGTGCACAAGGCGTTCCTGTATCAGTAGAACTTGCAAAACCCATCGCTTTTCCATCAACAATTGCATCAGAATACTTAGATTCTTGTTGCGCTTTTTTGATGACGTTTTTTAAACGAACTCCTTCTTCATTGTCTTTAATTTGCGCTAAACGCAACTCAATTGGGTTTTTATTTCCTTTGATTGCCAATTCATCCACAAAACTTTCAATAGCAAACGTATTGGCTAATAAACCTAAACTTCGCCACCAACTTGTAGCAAATGGCAAGGTTTTATGCCATTGAACAGCTCTAATATTTTCGATTCCAGAATAATGAATACTTCCACCTCTTATAGCACCAAAATCGGCCCCTAAAACTTTATTAGCAATATCTGGTAATAATAAGGAATCAATTGCTACATTTCCACTTGCAAAATGATGTTCTAAATTAGCAATTAAACCCTCTTTATTTAGTTTTCCTTTCATAATATGATGTGTTGGTGGACGAAACATATCATTCTGAAATTCTTCTTTTCTTGTGAAAAAATATTTTACAGGTTGCCCAACTGCTTTTGATAATTGAACAGCTTGAATTGCGTGATTTGTATTTAATCTTCGACCAAAACCACCTCCTAAATAAGTCGGAATTATATTGATATTTTCTTTATCAATATCTAACGCTTTAGAAATTTGATTTTGAGTAATACCCACAACTTGTGTAGAAAGAATTACAGTAACTTTACCATCTTTGTAAGAAGCAACAGCACCATTTGGTTCCATTTGAGCGTGCGCACCTAAAGGACTTTTAAATTCAATTTCTAAAATGTCTTCATCATCATTTTCTAAATTATCTCCTTCTTTTTGAACAATCATTTCATCTCCACTTCCTACAGAAATTAACGTTCTAATATCTTCTTCTGTCCATTTTTTTGAGATGTTCCACTCAACATCAACTTCCATTTTTGCAGCCAATGCTTGTGGATATGTTTTAGCAACAATACCAACCCAATCATCAATTTGAACAACTTTTACAACGCCAGGCATGTTTTCTGCATTGCCAAAATTTGCACTTTTAAAAGTTGCTCCAATATGTTCTGGTCTAATGATAACTGCATGTAACATATTGTCCATTTCAGCATCCATTCCAAAAATAGCATCACCAAAAATTTTTGCTTTTAAATCGATTCTTGGCACAGGTTTTCCAACTAATTTATAGTCTTTAACAGCTTTTAATTTTGGAGTATCAGGAATGTCCCATTCTGTAATATCTTTAACAGCATCAACATAACTTATTTGTTGGTTGTTTCCAGAAACAATTCCGTCTTTAGTCGATAAATTTTCAACAGGAATATTTAGTTTTTTAGAAGCTTCAATCTTAATCATTTCACGCATTGTAGCAGCCATTTCACGCAAAGGCATCCATAAAGAAGCTACAGATAAACTACCTCCAGTTCCTAAACCATCTACAACTCCACTTGCTGTAGATGCTGCAATAACTTGAATTTGATCAATATTAATATCTAATTCATCTGCAGCAATTTGAGCCAAACCTGTAAAAGTTCCTTGACCCATTTCTACTTTTGGCGAATGTAGCATTACAGTATTATCTTCTGTAATTTCGAACCATAAATTAGGTTCAGTTCCAGAACCTGAATAAGGAGATACGAAAGAATCTGCAAAATCAATAATTTGTCTACGAATTGGATTTCTCATTACATAGGTTCCAACTGCTAAAACGCCTAAAGTTCCTAAACCACCTCTCACTAAAAATTTTCTACGTGATATATTTTTGCTCATATCTTAAATTTTAGTTTCTCTGGTTAATTCAGCAGCTTTATGAATTGCTTTTCGCATTCTATAATAGGTTGCACATCTGCAAATATTAATGATGTTTTTATTTATATCTTCATCTGTAGGGTTATCATTTTCTTTTAATAAAGCAGCAGTTGCCATGATAAATCCTGGCTGACAATACCCACATTGAGGCACAACTTCATCAATCCAGGCTTGTTGCACAGGATGTGGATTTTCTGCATCACCCAAGCCTTCAATAGTAGTAACATTTTTACCTTCAGCAAATTTTACAGCATAAGAGCAAGAACGCACAGCAACATCATTTACGTGCAATGTGCAAGCTCCACAAGCAGCTTTTCCACAGCCAAATTTGGTTCCTTTTAAATCTAAAACATCTCTTACAACCCACAAAAGAGGTGTATTGCCATCTTCTATATCAATAGAAATTGCTTTGTTATTTATTTTAAATGATATTTTCATTTTTTAATTTTTGATGTTAATTTGGTCAACTTACAACTTTACTTTTGATGAAAAACATCTCGATACAATTTTGCAAAAAGGCAAAATCACTCGATATGACATTGTGTTTTTTTTAACTTATTATTCGTGCTGTCAGTTCGAGTGAAATTTCTTTTTCAGAAATTTTGTATCGAGAACATTTAATCATAAACCATTTTTTATTGAATGATTAATCTTCAGGAATTACAGCTCCATCAGCAATCCATTCTTTGACAACTTTTTTAAATTCCTCTTCAGAAATTGGTGGTTTTTCACGTTTATTTCCAGCAGCATCAACACCAGGATTCCAAGCCCATAAAACAAGTTCGTCTTCAGTTAAATGTTTTTCCACTCCTTTTAAATCTTTTCCTCCGTTTTTTTCTTTATCTAAAATAACAGCTGCAATTTCCTTTCTGGTTAAACCTTTCCAAGCCATAGATTGTGGAGCTAAACCCCAATGTGGAGCACCAGGAACTCCAGAATAATTATTATTTTCTGTTTGATGACAAGTGGTACATTTTGTAGCTTCAAAACCATGATCATTTTCTCCACCTTCCATTCCAAAATAATGAGGATGACTATCCAAACCTTGTTTTGGAACATTATCACTTGGATGACAATTCATACATCTTGGATGCATCAAAACATCCATCATTTTATTAAAATTGTCTTTATTTTTTGATAAATTGATTGTTTTTTCATCCAAAGAAATATATTCTGAAGTTGTTTTAGAATAGTTGGAAGCAAGTAAAATCCCACCTAATAAGAATAGGGGAATTATATATAAAAGTTTAGATTTTTTCATGTAGTTTTAGATTAAAAAAATCAAACAAAATAAAACGTTTGAGATTTAGCTAAAACTACTAAAATTTATCCGAAGAAAATAATTTTAATTTTTTTGAATACATACCTAAGGAATCTTTGCTATTCTATTATTTCAGTATCAATAATAGTTGTGCTCAATAATGTTTTGTGAACAGGACATTTTGAAGCAATTTCTTTTAAACGTTTAATTTGTTTATCATCTAAATTACCAACTAATTTTAGCTTTTTTTGAAGATGATCTAAACGTGTTGGTTTATCAACATCCAAACCTAAATCATCACTATGTTTTTTGGAATAGGTGATGTAAGCAAACACTTCTTGTAAATCCCATTTTTTGCGTTGAGCATACATTTTCAGAGTCATTACTGTACAAGCAGCCAAACCAGCGCTTAAAAAATCATAAGGTGATGGACCAAAATCATCTCCACCAATTGTAGCAGGTTCATCAGCAATAAAAGTATGTTTTTTAGTTTGAATGGACGTTGTAAAATTGTCTTCCAATAAATTTAAATGTGCAACTAATTGTTCACCATCAGTTTGCATCATTTTATTTTCTTCTTGTGGAAAATATTTATCAACCCAAGTGCCAATCATATTCCCAACATAAATGCTATCTGTTTTATTCGATAATAAATGATCAGCATCATCTAAACTGATAAAACTTTTTGGGTGCATGGCATTTGTGTAAATTTCTTGTGCGTTGTCTATACCTACAATTTTATCAAAAGGAGCGTGTATTACCAAAAGAGGTTTACGTAAATCTTTTGTGATTTTTGGTAAATCTGTTTTGCTAAAATTACGCACAAAATCTTGGTTAATTTTAAAAGGTCTACCACCAATATTAACTTCAATTTCGCCTTTTTCAGGAATATCTTCTAACCCATGAGAAAATAAATGTGTCACGTGATTTACTGTTGATGGTGCACCAACTGTAGCAATTGCTTTTACATTTTCTAATTTTGATGCTGCCACAATTACAGCTGCTCCACCCAAAGAATGCCCAACTAATAATTCTGGAGCTTTGTAATGTTTTGCTAAGTAGTTATTTACATCAATTAAATCATCTACGTTTGCAGAAAAATGACTTTCAGTAAATTCGCCTTCGCTTTTTCCTAACCCTGTAAAATCGAAACGTAAAACACCAAAACCATGATTTGATAAAGACCTGCTGATATTTTTAACAGCATTAAAATTGCTATTGCAAGAAAAACAGTGTGCAAAAATGGCAAAATGATTTGGTTTTTGATTTGCAGGCAATTCCAAATATGCCTGTAATTTTAAACCCTTTCTATTTTCAATTTCTAATCTTACAGTATTCATAATTTTGGTTTTTTAGATAGTCGAATTCAAATGAGAAATTTTACTTTTATCAACTTGATTAGCGAATTTTTCTACTAAAAAAGTCAATTTTGGATTGATATATTTTTCGCAAAAAGGTTTCTGCGGATTTTGTTGATAATAATTTTGAAATTCTTCTGTTGAGGGTTTAAAATCTTTAAATTCTAAAATTTGAGTGATGATTTTAGCCTCAAAATTTAGTTGCAATTCTTCAATAATTTCTTTGCTTTTTTCTTGTTGATGATCATCAATATAATAAATTGCAGAACGATATTTGTTTCTTAAAGAATGGTTGCTGGTACTTTTATGTGTAGATAAATGAATTTCAATTAAAGTTTTTAAATCGATTTGGTTCTTATTAAAATATACAATTACAGCTTCTGAAAAAGTGTTGTTTTTTGCTGTGGATGCAACCCAACCTTGTTCCACTTTTGCAACACCAATTAACGATTGAAAAACGGCTTCTGTACACCAATGACAACCACCTCCAAAAGCAATTTTGGTTAATTCCATGCTAAGTTTTTTCTTTCAGACCAGTAATGCTCAGCATCAGTTTTAAAAGAAGTTAGCAAGTTTATATCATTATTAGAAAGTTTAAAATCATTCAATTTTAAATTTTCTTTCAGTTGCTTTGTGTTGCTTGCACCACTTAAAATAGTACTTTTAGGAATAGTTTGTTCACAAAATTTTAAAGCAATTGCATCAATACCAACGTTGTATTTTTTTGATAAATTTTCTAAAGATCTATACATTTCTTGATAGTGAACGTAGTTTTTATTGCTAAAAACGCGTCCATTTGCCAAAGCTTCTTTAATTATAATTCTTTTATTTTGTTGCTGCAATTCATCAACAATTTCTATTAAACTTTGTTCTAAAAAATTATAAGTTACTTGAAAAATATCAAATAATTGGTTGTTATCAACTTTAATATTTAAAGCTTTTTTAATTACTTCAACTTGATTTGTGCCAGTTGTTGTTACACCGATTTGTAAATTATATTCTTTCTTTAAAAAGGCTAATTGATTTAAAACCTCTTGGTTTTCTAAAACGCCAGTTTCTAAAGTTGCAGAATGAATTTGATACACTTTTAAATAGGGCAGGAGTTGTTTTGAGAAATTCCATTGCTCATTTAATTTGGCTAAACTATGTTCTTTAACTTCGTGAACAGTTGCATTTGCATCAAAATTTGCAGTGTACGTATACCCCCATTTTGTGCCAATTTCAATGGAATTGTCATCTTTGGTTTTTAACCAATCATATACCAATTCTTCAGCTAAACCATAACCTGGAGCTGTATCAAAATATCGAATGCCAGCATTGTAAGCATCCTCTAAAACCTGAAAACTTTCTTTTCTAAATTGTTCTAAATCAGAATTATCAACATCATTTTGACGAATATTAATATACTGAGGTCTTCCTAAAGCTGCTGTTCCTAGTCCTAAATTCATATTTTTGTTGATTTTTAGACCTCACAGGTTTTAAAAACCTGTGAGGTATTTTGTAAAATTTAATTAGATTTTTATTAATAACTACAAGTTTTTTAAAGTTTGGCTAAAGCCATTTTTTTTAATACTTAAAACAATGGGTTGAAACCCATTGCTATTGAAAATTCAATTGATTTTACTCTGTAACTTTTACACCTTTCCAAAAAGCTACATAATTTTTTATATTGTTTGCAGCCTCAAAAGGTCTTCCATAAAACCAAGCAGCATCTTTATTTTCCTTGCCATTGGCAACAACTGTATAATAGGAAGCTTCACCTTTCCAAGGGCAAACTGTTCTTGTGGTACTTGGTATAAAATATTCTTTTTTGATGCTGTTTTCAGGAAAATAATGGTTATTTTCTACAATAATGGTGTCTTTACTTTCAGCGATGATTTCGTTGTTCCAAATTGCTTTCATAATATTTATATTAGTTTTTAAAACTTGTAAAATCTTTATTCTATGCTACAAAATACCTACAAGGTTTTTGAAACCTTGCACGAAAAATTTACGAACTACAAGATAACATTGAGCAACCCACTTTGTTTCTAGCCCATTCAGGTCTTTTTGCAAACCATTTTTGGTATTTTGGTTGTTCCGAATACGGTTTTTTTAAGAGTTGATATAATTCGTCAATTAAAGAATAATCACCTTTATCTGCAGCATCAATGGCTAATTGAGACATGTAATTTCGCAACACATATTTAGGATTTACTAAATCCATTTTTTCTTTTCTTTCTTCGGATGAAATGGTTTCTTTTGCCAATCTATTTTGATAAATTTCGAACCAATTAATCCATCTCATTTTTACTTCGTCAGAAATGTTTTCTAAATCGTAAAAAGCATTTTCTATCAAATGAAAACCTGTTTTTACATCAGAAAAATCGCTTAACAATCGAAAGAAAATGGTCATATCTGTTTCTACCAATTGCAAATTATCTTCCAAAGCTTGAATTAAATGCAAATCATTTTCATCATCTGCAAATAAACCCAATTTACTTTTCATCATTGCAAAAGATTGTGCTTCAAAATCTACTTTATATTGATTTAAAATAGCTTCTAAAGGCTCAACTTCTTCAATAATTGGATACAAAGCATTGGCTAGTTGATACAAATTCCATAACCCAATATTTGGCTGATTTCCATATCTGTAGCGTTTATTTTGACGATCTGTAGTGTTTGGAGTCCAACCAAAATCGAAACCTTCTAACCAACCATAAGGTCCAAAATCGATGGTTAAACCTAAGATTGACATATTATCAGTATTCATAACTCCATGCACAAAACCAACTCTTTGCCAATGAATTATCATTTGTAAAGTGCGTTCTGAAACTTCCTTAAAAAAGTTGATATAATTTTCTTTGGATGGTTCACCTAAGTGAGAAAAATGATGTTTGATGGTATAATCCACTAAAACTTTTAGATTTTTTACATCTTTCCTTGCTGAAAATATTTCGTAATTCCCAAAACGCAAAAAGCTTGGCGAAATTCTAGAAACAATTGCACCTTTTTCGTAAGCAGGATTTCCATCGTATAAAACATCTCGCAAAACTTGATCTCCAGATAAACTTAAAGACAAAGATCTTGTGGTTGGAACCCCTAAATGAAACATGGCTTCTGCACATAAATATTCTCTAATAGAGGAGCGTAAAACAGCCAAACCATCTGCATTTCTGGAATATGGAGTTTCGCCTGCACCTTTTAATTGCACTTTCCAGTTTTTATGTTGATGCTCAACTTCAAATAAATTAATGGCTCTTCCATCTCCTAATTGTCCAGCCCAATTCCCAAATTGATGACCTCCATAACACATTGCATAAGGCTTTGTATTTGGATAAATTTCATTTCCTGTAACTACTTTTTTAAAGTGTTCTGAGTTGGCTTCTTCTTTAGTAATTCCAAGTTCTTGAAGCATTTCATTAGAAACGTGCAGTACTTTTGGATTTGCCGTTTTTTTAGGTTCTACAAAACTAAAAACTGCTTCAGGAACTTGTCTTCTTGAGTTTTCAAGAATTTTATCCGAAGGTAAATTTTCTATAAATGTATTTTTTAAGTTTAGTTTCATTTTCTTTTTTTAGCAAAGGATTTAAATCCTTTGTTATTAGCTAAAGGTTAATATTCTTCATAAAAAATTCTATGAATAATTCTTGTTTATTTGTACAAGTACTTCTTTAGTTGAGTTGTAGTAATACAAATATCAAGTCCTTTTTTAAGTAAACCTTTTATGAGTTCTTTGTCTGAAGTCCAAAGTTTGTGTTTTGTATGAAAGTGAAGGGACACAAAAAGAAAATCGTCGATATCTATATCATTTACAATCGTTATTGCTTTTTGAACATCCTCTTTTGGAATGTCTTTTCGATGTATGATTTGTAATTTCTCTTTAAAGAATAAAATTTCTGCTTTTATATCTTTTTTACTTCTTTTAGAATACTTTACAATTTTATCAAGATGATTTTCAATTTCTTCAAATAAAAAATCAGGAGCAAACATTTGAATATTACTTTTTGATTTTAAAACTTTTGCAACTGTTCCATTAGGGCTTATTAAAGCACTAAATAAAATATTACTATCAGTTATTACAATCATTTTATAAGTATTCTTTTAAATACTTTTTTGTAATATTTCGTTTAGCTGAATTTGATAATTCTTCAATTATCTCTTCTTTTGATTTTTCTTCTTCAATAATTTCTACACCTTTTTTACCTTTAAGAAAAGTATCTATCATTGCTAAAAAAGTTTTTCCAGCTTTTGTTGTTTCGTTTATGTTTATCCTTATTGTTTTCATTTTAACAAAGTTAACAAAATTTAATTTAGTTTATCAGCGTGTAATTTTCTTAATGTCGCCAGCTTTGGTTCAATTACATAGGTACAATATCCTTGTCTTGTATTCTCTCTATAATAATTTTGATGTTCATTTTCTGCAATATAAAAAGTTGGTAAAGCACTTAGTTCAGTCACAATTTTATTTCCATAATATTGTTGAACTTGCTTTAAAACTTCTGCTGCAATTTTTTGTTGCTGTTCATCATGATAATAAATAACAGATCTGTATTGAGTTCCTCTATCTGCACCTTGTTGATTTAATGTTGTAGGATCGTGAGTCGTCATAAAAATGATTAATAAATCTTGATATGACACTATATTTGCATCAAAAGTAATTTGAATAACTTCTGCATGACCAGTTAAACCCGAGCAAATTTCTCTGTAAGTTGGTTTGCCTGGAACATTACCACCTGCATAACCAGAAACTACTTTTTCTACGCCTTTTACTTTTTGAAAAACTGCTTCTGTACACCAAAAACAGCCACCACCAATTGTGGCAATTTGTATGTTTTTACTCATGTTATTTTTTATTGCAAGGGGTTTAAACCCCTTGTCATGTTTATTTTTTATCTAAAACCATCGATTCAGAATTTATGCAATAACGCAAACCACTTGGAGCTGGGCCATCAGGAAAAATGTGTCCTAAATGAGCATCGCAAGTATTGCAAAGAACTTCAACTCTAATCATACCTAAAGTTGTGTCTTTGACATACTTTATGGCATTTTCTTTAATGGGTTGTGTAAAACTTGGCCAGCCAGAACTCGATTCGAACTTTATGGTAGAATCGAAAAGAGGCGTATTACAACAAACACAGTTGTATTGGCCTTCATCATAAATACTGCATAATTCACCTGAATGTGGTCTTTCAGTTCCTTTTAATCTCGTAATTCTAAATTGTTCTTCAGTTAATTGAGCTTTCCATTCTTTATCTGTTTTTTGAACTGTTTTATCAGGAGTTGGGTTTCCTTTACTTGCGAAACTAATGACATCTTTCCACGTTAACATATTTTTTTTATTTTTTATAAATTAATAAGATTTTCTTTTAAATTCAGTCGAAAAAACAGCTATCATCTTACAGATAACTATCAACTAAATATTCATACATTTGAGCATTAAATTTACAATTAAATAGATAGTTTTAATTGTTTATTTTTGTTAAAAATTAGATGATGAAAGCATTATTACTAGAAGTTGAAAAATTTGTAAATAATTTATTGAGTAAGAAATTACATTCAAATTATTTGTATCATAATTTAGGACATACACAGAGAGTTGTAGAAAAAACTAAGGAAATTTCAGAAAATTTAGGACTTACTTTAATTGATGCTGAAAATTTAGAAATTGCAGCTTGGTTTCATGATACTGGTTTTACAGAAAGTGACGAAAATCATGAGGAGAAAAGTGTTAAAATTGCTGTTGAATTTTTAAAATCGCACAAATTTGCTGAGGATAGAATTCAAATTGTTGCTGATTTAATTTTGGTCACAAAAATGAATGCGGTTCCTAAAACTAATTTGGAAGAAATTTTGAAAGATGCAGATGCAGCTCATTTAGCTTCCAAAGATTTTTTCAAATTTAATTCCTTATTAAGAAAAGAGTGGGAGTTAGTTTTAGGAAAAAAATATACTAACAAAGAATGGATTGCTTTAAATTTATCTTTTTTTACTCAAAAACATCGCTATTACACAGATTTTACGCTAAAAAATTGGAGTAAGGATAAGGAGAAGAATCTATCTAAAATTTTAAAAAACCAAAAAAAATTAAAGAAAGATAATAAGAAATTTAAGCAAAAAGAAGAAGCTTTAAATCTTAAGAAAAATAAAAGTATTGTTCCTGAAAGGGGAGTAGAAACAATGTTTAGAGTTGCATTAAGAAACCATATTACTTTAAGTGATATTGCAGATACAAAAGCCAATATTTTACTTTCTGTAAATGCAATTATTGTTTCTTTGGCATTATCTAGTTTGCTTCCTAAATTAGACAACCCTTCTAATTCACATTTATTTGTACCAACTATTATTTTTATAATTTTTACAGTAATTTCTATAGTTTTATCAATTTTAGCAACAAGACCAAATGTTACTGAAGGTAAATTTACAAAAGAAGACGTAGCCAATAGAAAAGTTAATTTGTTGTTCTTTGGTAATTTTCATCAAATGAAATTAGAAGATTTTGAATGGGGGATTTCTGAAATGATGCAAGACAGAGAATATCTTTATGGCTCATTAACCAAAGATTTATACTTTTTAGGCTTGGTTTTAAATAGAAAATATAAAATATTAAGAATTACCTACACTGTTTTTATGACAGGTATTATTGTAAGTGTTTTAGCTTTTGCTTTTTCTTTTTATTTTCAGGAAATGGTGGTTTAATTAGTTATTTCTTTCATTAAATCCTTAAAAGTAATTACCTTTTTCTCATCAAAATCTTCTTGGTAGATAACTTCTACACGAAGCGCTTTTAAGCCAGAAGCTCCCTGTAAAACCTCTAGTTCTAAAAACTCTAATTTACCCAACTGATTTTTAGATTGTAAAAAATTAATATACTTTATATACTCTAATGCATCTTTATCTTGTGAGTATACAATGGCTATTTTGCCTGGCACTGTTAAACGTTCTTCAGTATTTTTTATAAAGGCTTTATCAATTCGTTTTTTTATTATTTCGTAACGAATATTATAAGCACCATCCACATCAAACTGCTTTTCATCCATTCTAAATTTAATGGCCATAGAATTACTATGCACTAAAATTAAGGAAGCTACTCTCAACTCATTTTTCATTTTTTTACGAAGAGAGTAGGCAATATTTTCCATTTCGCAAGTAGTTTGCAATTGCCATAAACGTAAATTAAATAAGTAAATTTCGTTAAAAACTCTTGTTTTGGTAATGGATGCACCAATGTACATATTGTATTCTACACCATCTGTTTTATATCTTTCAAAATAATGAGGAAACATATCTTGAACTTGTTTTTGTTTTTTATCGATATAAGAAGCCAGTTTATCATTTAATAATGTAACGCTATTTTCATATTCTTTTCTTTTTTCATAAACAACGCCTAAATCTTTGTCCAAACGATTCATGTACACATTAACTTTGATAGCTAATTGCGCATTCATCTTTTTAATATGGCCAAACACAGGATAAATTTCACGATTTAAAAAGTCTAAAATATTTACTTCATCACCTGCATTTAAACCATCTTGAACATCTTTTAAAAATGTTGCAACTCTAAACATTAATTCTTTATAAATAGGAAGATCTTCTGTTTTGCAAGCATCTTTTAAGACATCAATAGCTAAAGATAATTGTGTAATTAAGTCTTCTTGAATAGCTTCATTTCTTGCATCAGAAGAACCTTTAATATCACTTTGACCAAACAAAGGGTACACATCTTTAAAAACAATTTCATCTAATTTTGCATTCTCATTTGTTTGAGATTCTAAATGATATTTTTCTGCAGCTTCATAAAAACGCCATTTTACAGAATTATGAATAGAGGTATAGTTTTCTTGAATGGTTGCTTCTAATACATTTTGGCGTTCTTCTGAAGTTCTTTTAACAGCCGCCTCAAAAACAGGAATTATATCTTTTAATTTATTAATATTTACAGAGTTTAAATCGTAAGCTCTTGGAGATGCAATTTCTAATAGCGCTAAATCTCCATTATTAGTTGCTTTAATTGGTATAATTATAATGCTCTGTATACCAGAGTCGTATAAATTTTGATAAAAAGGATTTTTATTCGTTTTTATTCCATAATTATGAACATCAGAAATAATAAAAGTGTCATGATCTTTAAATACCTTTTGCATCATATTGCTACAGAAATAGGTGTTATCACAATTAATTTCTTCTGCATTTTTAAGGATTAAACTTGTAGATTTCTTTACAATTGTTTCACAAATTTTAGAACTTGCTTTATCAAATATAGAATACCCTAAAAGTAAATCTTTAAGGCTATAAAAATCTCTTAAATTATTTTGAAGTTTAAATGTTAGGTTATCTCCACCTGCTAATAAATTAGCTTTTATAGAAGAAATCATTTCTTCAGCAGTAACATCAAATAAATTTATAATTCCAAAACCTTTAAAAATATAGCTGTTAGGTGGGAATTTTTCTTTCCAAACTTCTATATTCTCAAAGTTATTTAATAGCTCTCTAAAATCTTCTTCTGTTAATTTTGGTGCACTTTCGGTTCTAAAAACTTCAGAAAAATCTGCATTAAAAGTGGTTCTGTAGTATTTCATTGTGCCTAACTTTTTATCAGGAATATCAAAATAAAAAGGTCTTTTTGTATCTACTTTATAGCCATAAACAAATTCTAAAATAAAAGTACATGCCATTATATACATGCTGTTTTCTTCAAAGTTTCTTACGGTTAATTGGTAATCTTTCCCTGCGTTTTCTAGGATTTTCTCAAAACGAGTTGTAAATTTAAAAGAGGTAAATGAAAAAGGCACTGTAGCTGCTTTTATTTCGTTTGATAAAAGTGCTTCTGGAAATAATGGGTCTAGTAAAATGTTTATTTGATCGTAATATTTTTCTAACATTTTTAAATCTGAGAAACCATCTTTAAGTTCAGGATATTTTTCTAGTCCTTTTATAAAAGCTAAAGAAGATTTATGAAAAGGGTGTGCATGATAATCTCCATGAGCATATTTCTCAAAAAAGCTAAAAACTTTTTTGAAAGAAATGTTTAGCTGCATAGGTAATTCAACTTCCGAAAAAAAATTAGTTTCTAAAATTTTCATTTTTTGATATTTGTAAGATAGAAATTTATTAGACGCATTCTTTGCTTTAAAGTTACAAAAAACAATTTTAACCTATGTTTTTTGTAACTGTACTATGTAATTAATAAAAATAACGATGGTAATTTAAATTACCATCGTTATTTTTTATTTTGATGAAAAGTTTTTATGTAAATTATTTACTTAGATAAAACTTATTTCATGTCTGGTTGTTTTATGCTTGGATCCCATTTTTTTAATTCATCCTTAATTGCTGTTGTTACTTCTTGATCATCTTTAATATACCAACTTACAGCTTTGTAAGTAGTAGAAGGATCACTAGAATAATGAAAAAATACGATAGAAGTTACGTAAGGATATTTGGTGTAAAAATTTTCAAAAGTATCTCCAAACCATTTTGCTCTGCTTCCTCCAGGTTTTAAAGAACCAAATTCGGCAATCATAATAGGTTTATAAAAAGAAGCTAATTGCTCGTAATAATTTCCAAAAATTTGCTCAAAGGTCCACCAATCACTCCAGCTTGTACTTGTACCATAATTTAAAGCACCTGTTGCAACAACATCTACATAATCGGTTCCTGGGTAATATTCTTTAAATTTTCCATACGTTAAATGTGGACTCCAAACCCAAATAACATTTGTAGCTCCAACTTCATCAAATACTTCTCTAACATGTTTAAAGAAAGCAACATATTCTGATGGATCGTTGTTTTGAGGTCCCCAAGGATAACGATATGGATCGTTCATTTCATGACCAACTCTTAAATAAATAGGATAGTCTAATTTAGCAGTTTCTTTTGCCCATTCTTTTATATATGCATCATAATGGCCTTCTGCAACAGCTGTTAACCCATGATTATCTCTTTGTTCTGGCGCTTTAATTTTTGGAAAATTTTCTTGAGAAAATTTACCAAACCAAGGTTCCCAAGTAATCATTGGTATAGAACCTATTCTATGAATTGCATTTACTTCATTTTCAGGAAATTTATATTCTTGGCCTTCTCCCCAAGCTTTATAAATGTGGATAATAGGAAAAGTAAGGGCTAAAGAATCTTCTAAGTTTATAATATTTTCATAAGATTCACCTTTACTATCATCAGAAGCACCAAAAAGAATATATTTAGTTTTTAGTAAAGCAAATTTATTTTTTCGTTGATCTTTAAACCAACTTAATTTTTTCTCTCTGTTTTGTTCTCTTTTTTCTAGAATGTTATCACGTTCAAAATCTTGAACCATGTCACTCATGTTTTCTAAAAGGCCTCCTAAAGGTCCTTTAGAGTTTTTGCTGATGGCTGCTAAACCATAAATAACAAAATAACCAATAACTAAAGCAATTATTACGTTAAAAAGTCTTTTAAAAGTTTTTTTGGATGATCCCATAATTATGATTTGTTTATAACGATTTCTATGCCTTTTTCTATACTAATAGCAGGTATAAAACCAATATTGTTTTTAATTTTTGAATTGTCTCCTATCATTTCCCAAACCTCATTATCTCTATAAGGAATTGCTCCTAACATAATTTTAGCTTTGGTTTTCATAGTATTATTTACAGCGGCTGCTAAAGTACTTAATTTTGTGCCTTTACCACTACAAACATTCATAGTTTCTCCATAAGAATTTGTGTTTTGTGCCGATAAAATTAATGCACTAACAACATCACTAACATATAAAAAATCTCTGACTTGTTCTCCTTTTGTCATTAAAAAATCTTTTCCATCCTTTAGTGAATTAATCATCTGAGGAATAAAAAATTCTTCAGGCATATGTTCTCCATAAAAATTAAAGACTCTTAAGGTTGTAAACTTTTTCTGGTGATTAGTGCAGTATGTTTGAATTAACATTTCTGCATTAATTTTTGTTAAAGAGTAAGGTGATACTGGCTTAGGAATTTGGTTTTCATGAAATGGAGATTCATTATTTCCATAGATTTCACTCGAAGATGTAAATATAAAATGTGCATCTATACCTTCTAAAGATTTTAAAATATTTAAAGTTCCTTGCACATTTACAGCAGCCATATTTTCATAGATATCAAAATCTCTATTTCTGCTGATATTGGCTGCTAAATGATAAACAATATCTGGTTTTATTTTTTGGATGATATTCTTAGTTTCATCAAAATTAGTAATATCAACGATAAATTGAGAATCTGATGCTTCACAATTTCTAGAAATTATAAAAACATCAGCTTCTTGTTCTTTTAAGGCTTTTACTAAAAAACTTCCTAAATAACCATTTCCGCCAACAACAATTATTTTTTTATCTTTTAAATTTATAGCGCCCATAGAATATTTGCTGCCTTTGCATCTGTTATATATTCCTCTAAATCAGTATGAGATAAAATTTTATTGTTTTCGTAATATTCTTTATACCAAGAAATAGTTTTATCAATAGTTTTATCAATTCCCCAAACAGCTTTCCATTTTAATTTTTTGTTGGCTTTTGAGCAATCTAACATCAATAAATTTGCTTCATGATGTTCGTCAGTATTTTTACTGATTTCGATTTGTATATTTTTCCAATATTCGTGAGATAATTTTACAATATCTCCTACTTGTAAGTTGCTATTATTGTCGGGTCCAAAATTCCATCCTTCAGCTGCAGAAACATCTTTTTTCAACAATTTCCAACCCAATGTTAAATAACCACTTAAGGGTTCTAAAACATGTTGCCAAGGTCTTGTAGCCAAAGGATTTCTAACTAAAACAGCTTCGTTATTAGCAGTTGCTTTTATAATATCTGGTATTAATCTGTCTACAGCCCAATCACCACCACCAATTACATTTCCTGCACGTCCACTAGCTAGTAAAACTTCGTGTTTATGACCAAAATCTTTAGGATTAAAATAAGAGTTTCTGTAAGAAGATGTTAGTAATTCTGAACATCCTTTAGAAGCACTATAAGGATCATAACCACCCATAGGTTCGTTTTCTCTATAACCCCATTCCCATTCCTTATTTTCGTAACATTTATCTGTAGTTACGTTAATAATGGCTTTTACAGAAGGTGTTTTTCTACAGGCTTCAAAAATGTTTAAAGTACCCATAACATTTGTAGAAAATGTTTCTACAGGATCATCATACGATTTTCTTACTAAAGCTTGTGCAGCTAAATGAAATACAATATCTGGTTGTACTTCTTGAAAATATTTCTCTAAAACATTCGCATCTCTGATATCTGCTATTTTTTGCTCTATGCCAAGATTTAATAAACTTAAATGATTTATTTCATCTTCGTTTTTTAATGAAAACCCATAAACTTTTGCGCCCATTTTTTCTAGCCAAAGAGCTAACCAAGGACCTTTAAAACCTGTATGGCCTGTTAAAAGAACTTTTTTATCTTTATAAACTCCTTCAAATAGGGATTCGAAATTTACCATGTTTTCCAAGGTGCTTTATTATCAGCCCATTTAGACTCTAATTCGTTTTTATCTCTCAACGTATCCATAGGTTTCCAAAAACCTGTGTGTTTATAGGCAGCTAATAGCTTGTCGTTTGCAATATTTTCTAAAGGACTTCTTTCAAATATTGTGGTATCATTTTCAAGATAATCAAAAACAATAGGATCACAAACAAAGAAACCACCATTAATCCAAGCTCCATCTCCTTTTGGTTTTTCCATAAAGCTGTTAATCACATTGCTTTCAACATTAATATCAACAGCACCAAATCTACCTTCTGGCTGCACGCAAGTCATAGTTACTTTTTGAGAATGACTTTTATGAAATTTTACAAGCTCTCCAATATTTACGTTACTTACACCATCTCCATAGGTTAGCATAAATGGTTCGTCTAAATATTTGGCAGCTCTTTTAATTCTTCCACCAGTCATGGTATGTAAACCAGTATCTAAAACTGTTACTTTCCAATCTTCTGTTTTAGAATCTAAAGTTGTCATTGTATTATTTGTCATATCAAACTCAACATCAGATTGATGTAAGTAATAATTTGCAAAATATTCTTTGATAACATAAGATTTATAACCTCCTAAAATTACAAAATCATTAAAACCATAACTAGAATAATGTTTCATGATGTGCCAAATAATTGGTTTGTCACCAATTTTTACCATAGGTTTTGGAATTGAGGCTGTTTCCTCACTTAATCTAGTACCAAACCCACCTGCTAAAATTACTACTTTCATGTTTTTTGATATTTGTTAGTTAGTTGTTTTTTATTTTGATTTTTTTATCTGCTGATACAATTACTTTACTCCAAGCATTTTCTGCTTTTATATATAAAGATTTAAAAGCAGCTCCAATACCTCCTAAAAATTGCACAAAAGCAATCATAGCAAAACCTATCATTGCCCATGTTTTTTGGGCTGTAAGAATTAATTCGCTTTCGGGAATGTAATATCTTCTTTCTATATATATGCCAACCAACATCAATAAAAATATAATACAATATAATATTAATGGTTTTACAAAAGGATTCAAAAATCCTTTTACGGCTATTTTGGCAGTGGGAATATAAGGAATTTTTTTATTAATTAGTGTTAAGTAAAACGCGTATGTAAAAACAGGCCAGCAAGAATATTTTAAAACCATACCTCTCCAATGGATTCCTCTTTCTGTTTTTTGATCACACAAAAACCTTTGAGCATAACCATAAATTAGAATAGAAATTAATAAAATAGGAGTTCCAAGTACAATAAATTCTGTAAAATCCATACTTGCAGGACTTATTTTTGTTGTAAAAAATAATAAGGGAACAAAAATAAAGAAAGCTGTTATAGGACCAAATAAATAATAACTACCAATTGATAAATAAGATAATTTTTGCCAAAAAGTAAGGTGTTTTAAAGTTGACGGAATTTCATCAAACAATAATTCAAAAACACCTCTTGCCCATTTAAGTTGTTGTTTACAAAATGATGTAAAATCTTCTGGCACCAAACCACGACTTACAATTACAGGGTTGTAAACAGATTGCCAACCTTTTGCATGAATTCTTAAAGATGTTTGTAAATCTTCAGCTAAACCTTGAGCATGGCCTCCAATACTTTCTAGGGCTTTTCTTCTAAAAGTACAATTTGCACCAATGGCAACTGCACTTCCATACCCATTTAAACCCATTTGAGTTGGTCCATAAAAGGTGTATGTTTGTTCTGCTGCGCCTTTTGCTGTAAATGAGCGATACATGTTATAGTATCCTTGGCTTACTTGTACAAACCCAACTTTTTCATCTTGAAAAAATCCTAAAGTTTGATCTAAAAAATTAGGCAAAACAATATGATCTGGGTCTAATATTAGAATAAATTCTTCTTTTGTTCTTTTTAGTGTTTCGTTTATTTTACCTGCTTTTGCTCCAGGTAAATTTGCTAAATTTAACCAAACAACATCATGTTCTTCTGCTAATTCTTTAAAAGCGATGTCTTCTGTACTATCTAATAAATAAGTTGTGTGTGGATAATTTAAGTTTTTTAGTGCCTTAAATGTGTTTTCGAACATCGATAAAGGTTCTCCAGGAGCAGACGTTGTAAAAACAGCGACACTTAAATTTTTTTCTGGAACTGGTACTTCTTTAGGTTTTTGAATTCGTAAATAATTTATCCAAATTAATGCAACTCTTATAATTCCATATAAGAAAAAGAGACTTAATATTACAAAAAGAAAAAGATTGGAAATGTGTTCGCCCCTAAACCACCATTCAATTAAATTAAACATACTTAAAAGCCCAGCAAATGTTAGGCCTAAAAATATAGCCTTATCAAAGCCAGTAACTCTTTTAGCTTCTTTAAATTTAAATAAATCGTTTCGTAGTTTTGAATTCATTAAAATCTATAATTCAATCCTAAATTAATATTATTTCTGTCATAAAAAAATGTTTCTTGAAAAGTATACATAACATTCATTCCAAATTTGTTAGAAATAGCGTAGTTAATAGAACCTTCAATTTCTGTATAAGAAAAAGTTTCATCATAAAAACCACCTATTTCAAAATTATTTGGGGTTACTTCACTAGAAAATGGATTTCTTACAGAAGCTTGTAATCCATAATTTAATTTTGCCTTAAGCGTTAAATTTTTTGTTGGCTTAAAATTTGTTATAAAAAGTGCCGAATGTATTTCTTGTTCTTTTGGCGTAAAATAAGGGTCGTAAACTCCTACACCATTATTATCATAAACAAATAAAACATTTTTAGAATCTGAAAAATTATATCCATAACCAGCTTGAAAACTAAACTTGTAAAGTTTAATGGGTTGTGATACAATGTAGGCACCAAATAATTTTATATTGTTATCATCTTCATAAAACTGTTGATTATAAGCTGCATGAATAGCTACATATTTATGGTTATAATCAAACTCTCCAAAAACATTTTGGTTTGTTAAATTGAATGTAGTACTTGCAATTGTGCTTAACAAACTGTTTTTAGAATATCCAAAATTTAAAGATGCTTCTTGGCTTAATTGCTGTATAAATCGAAAGCCACCTACCCAATCAGTTTCGCCAGAAAAGTTTTTATAAACACCACCAGTTAGGTTTATTTTTAGGCCTACATCATAAAAATGAAACTTATTGTTTACTTTCACAATCAAGGCTTGTTCTGTTTGTGGAGAAAAATTATAGTTAGAAACTTCTAACTTAGGATTTAAAAATTTAGAGATATATTTCTCTAAAGATACATGTTGTGCAAAGTATTCTAAAGGCTGTGAATCTGTTTGATATTCAAAATTAGCATTTAAATAAAATGCAGTTAGTTCTCTTATTTGACTTGATAAGTTGTCTGTAAGAGTTGTTTCTGGATAAATTTCTTTGATTTTAGCTACTTTTTCTTTCGCCATTTTTACATCACCATTCCAAAAACTAATATTTGCTAGCATTAATAAAAACTCTACGTCTTTTGAGTCTTCTGTTATGTATTTTGATAAAATAGCTTCAACTTCGTTTAGTTTTCCGATTTCATATAAAAATCTGGCATAATCTTTTTCTAAATTTTCATTATTAGGTGATAAAGAAATTGCTTTTTTAAATTTAGCTTCAGCATTTATTTTATCATTATTTAAAGATAAAACATGTGCATACAACCAATTTATATTTAAACTTTCGGAAAAACGATTGTAATTTTTAGATAAAATTAAGAGTGCTTTATCAAATTCTTTTGATGCAACAAATGCTTTAGTTGCTTTAAATAATTCATCTTCAGTAATTTCTGTAGAGGTATCGTAGTTTGTTGTAGTCGTTTTAATCGGTTGATTTTGAGAAAGAGCAACGATGTAAAAAAACATAAAAAGGCATAAACTGCTATTTTTAAGTGATTTAAAAACAGCACCTAGCTTTAATAAGTTCATCATTATTGATATTTTTATATTTTGAAGGGGGAATGAACTATATATTAGATACAAATATATATATTTTTTCAAAATAACTCTTTAATTTCTTAAAGAGTTTTGTTTTATTTAAAATTGATGAAAATATGATGTTTCATGCTACTTTACAGCAAAAAAAAACAGTCTAATTTTAGTTAGACTGTTTTGTTTCAATAAAAAATGGTTGAATTTTAAAGTGCAGTTATTGAACTAAAACCTTTCCATATATCAGCATTTTTGTAAGTGTCTACAGAACCAGAAGGTACTTTTAAATTGATGCCACTTGTTGCAACAAATTCAAAAACATTTGCATTTATAGTAATTGGAGTTGGCACGTTAATATTCATGTTTTTTAAACCATTGCAGTTATAAAAAGCTTGTTCACCAATACTTGTAATGGTATTTGGAATATTTACAGTTGCTAAGCTAGTACACTGAAAAAATGCTTGTTTTGATATACTTGTAATCGTGTTTGGTACATCAAAAGTAGTTAAGCTAAAGCAATTACCAAACGCAGTTTCTCCTATTGTGGTTAAAGTACTTGGAAAGTTAACTGTTGTTAAACTACTGCAGTTATAGAATGCAATATTAGGTAAAGAAGTTACACCTTCAGGAATCGTTAATTCACTAAGACTATTACAGCCAGCAAAAGCTCCATTTTTTATACTTGTTACACTACTTGGAATATTAATTTCAGTTAAACTACTACAATTAAAAAATGTAGTTGCTTCTATGGTTGTTAAATTAGTTGGTAAATCAAAGTTTTGCAATTGAGGACAATTACCAAATGCACTATTTCCAATACTTGTAATGCTGTTAGGTAAAACAATTTCTTCTAAAGTGCTACATGCATAAAAAATACTACTTCCAATGCTTGTTACGCCATTTGGAATGTTAACTTCTTTAAGTGATGAGCATTCATAAAAAAGATTATTTGGTAAACTTGTAATATTGTCTGGTATTACAGCTTTTGTTAAGTTAATACAAGCACCAAAAGCAGATTCTCCAATAGTAGATACAGTTGCTGGTATATTAATTTCTTTTAATACACTACATTCATAAAATGCTGATGAACCTATTGTAGTAATGTTGTTAGGTATCGTAAAGTTTTCTAAACTGTTACAGGCATAAAATGTTTCGTTAGGTATTGTTGTAAACGTATCAGGAAAAGTAATGTTTGTTAAACTAGCACATAAACCAAAAACAGAGGTACCCATATTTGCATTTACAACACTACTAGGAATTGTAACGTTATTTAAACTACTACAATCATAAAAAACACTATTTCCGATACTTGTAATGTTGCTTGGAATTGTAATGTTTGCTAAACTTCTATTACTCGCAAAAAGACCATCTGATAAATGAGTAGTTCCTGCTGGAATATTAATTGTAGATAAACTGATACATCTCCCAAAAGCATCATGTCCAATTTCTGTAACAGAATCTGCAATGCTTACACTTGTAATTGCTTGAGAGTCGTAAAAAGCTAAATTTCCAATAGTTTTTATATTGTTTGGTATTGTAACACTTGTAATGTTGTAGGTATATGCAAAACCTTCGTCTACAATACTTGTAACGTTATAAGTTATGTCAAATTGATCAATAGTTGCTGGTATTTCTAAAACACCTGAAGGACCATCATTTGTATTTTTTTCAACAGATACTTCGTTACTATTTGCGTTTGTTATTGTGTATTTTAATGTCCCATCATTAAAAACAGTACCTACAGCTGGTCCTGAAGGTGGAATAACATTAACACTTACACTAGCAGAGGATGTATCTCCATTACTATCTGTAATTGTATAATCAAAAGTATCTGCGCCATTAAAATTAGTCTCAGGATTGTAATCTATAGTGTCATCTGTTGGGTCATTTGGTGTTCCTGCATTATTTACAGCAATTGTAGCTCCATTTATTGTTGTTGAAGATGGTATAGAAATTGGGCCTGAATTAGGGCCATCATTACCAAAACTATCATTTGCTAAAACATTAATGTTAACTGCTGTATTTTCGTTTGTTGAAGAAGAATCATCAACAGCAGTTGGGGTGTCGTTCATTGGTTCCTCATCTGTTTTTGGACTTGTACATCCTGAAAAAACTAAAGAGAAAACTATAAATGCATAAAGTATTTTTTTCATTTCTTTTGTTTGAAGTTTCAATCACAAATATATTTAATTATTGCTCAAAAAGAGCTTTTATTTCAATATTCGAAGACTAAATATATTTTTCTGTATTAGGATGTGATGTTTTGCAGTTTCTTTTTTTGAAAAATAGTGATTCATCCAAAGGAATATAAGTCGATAAAAATTAGATAAAAAAACTTTAAGAATAGTTTTTTATGGGTTCTCTTGTATTGAGTCTATCAAGATTTTAGAACTTTCAAAAATAGAATCTTTTATTTTTCGTTGATTTATAAAAGTGCTATCAGTTTTTATATATTCCATAGCCTCAGCTGCATTAATTTCTAAAAACGGAGGACAATCAAAATAGGGTTTTTCATACTCAAAATTGGTAAGCATTGTTTTATTCCAAAGACTTAAATCCTTGAATATTGCTGCTACCATTGGCAATGCTGTATTTGCTCCAGAGCCCATATTTGTACTTTTAAATTGTACTCTTTTATCAAAAGTACCAACCCAAGAACCTACCACAATTTCTGGAGAACAGGCAATAAACCAACCATCTCCATTATTTTGAGTTGTGCCTGTTTTACCAATTAAATTAAAAGGAATTGCATAATTTTGAATACGAGAAGCTGTACCATCAGTTAAAGCTGTTCCCATCATTTGTTGTAGTTTTTTTATATTTTTTTCACTTGCAACTCGATTTGTATAAGTTGGTTTTGCTTGGTATAAAACAACTCCATTTTCATCTTCAATACGCTCAATAGCATAAGGTTTTATGCGTTTGCCTCCATTTGAAATACTTGCATAAGCTGTAACCATATCAAAAAGTGAAATGCTTCCAGTTCCTAAAACAATTGATGGTACTTTAGGCAATGTTGCTGTAACACCCATTTTTTCTGCTAATTTTTGTACAGGTTCTATTCCCACTTCCATTTGAAGTCGAACCGAAACTGTGTTTATGGAGTTCGCTAATGCACCATGCATACTATAACTTCCACCATAATTCCCGCTCGAATTTTTTGGTTGCCAGTTTTCGTAATTTTTATAGGTTATTAAACTATTATTATAAAAATCACACGGATTTTTCCCTTTTTCAAGTGCGGCCAAATAGGTTATAGGTTTAAAAGTAGAACCTACTTGTTTTTTTTCTAAAATATTATCTTTTTGACTCATTCCATAGTCGATACCTGCAACATAGCCTAAAATTCTTCCAGTTTGGCTATTAATTGTAAGTAAGCCTGTGTGTAACCTGTTAATAGCTGTAGCAATAGAATCTTTTAAAGATTGTAGTTTTTGTTCATTTCCTAAATTGAGTGTATAGTGTTTTCGTGGTTTTTTTTCTGATGAAAGCTGTTCAATTTCAACATCACTTTTGCCTTGAGATTTCCATTTTTTTACATCATTTGTTTGATTGAGTAATTTTCTAAGCAACTCTTCTTTACCTCCTTCTGTACTTAAAGCTTCCCAATGTAAATCCATCAATTTTTGAAGATTTACCATTTGTCTTAACATCGCTTTTTCACTCGATTTCTGTACAGAACTATTTAATGTGGAATATATTTTTAAACCATCCGTTTCTAAATTGTAAATATGCCCATCTTCTGCAGGGTTTTCTTTTGCCCAAGCATTAAATTCGGAATTTATATATTCTTTAAAATAAGAATTTAAAGATGATAGTTTTTTAGGTTCTTGATAATTTAACTTTAAGGGTTTTTGTGCTTTTTGTTGCTCATTAATAGATAGATAGTTGTATTTAACCATTTGTTGTAGCACTACATTTCTTCTGGTTGTTGCACGTTCAGGATGCTTCCTAGGATTGTAAAATGTTGGCGCTTTTAGTAAACCCACGAGTGTTGCACATTCACCAATCGATAATTTTGCTGGAGGTTTATTAAAAAAACGAAAAGCAGCCTTTTCTATTCCATAAATATTTTCTCCGAAAGTTACTGTGTTTAAATACAGTAGTAAAATTTCATCTTTTGTGTAAATTTTCTCTAATTTTCTTGCGATAAAAATTTCTTTTATTTTGTTGATAGGAGTAGAGAGTAAAAAATGGCTCTTTCTACCAAAGGTATTTTTGGCTACTTGTTGTGTAAGTGTGCTTCCACCACCAGCATTTTGTCTTAATATTACCGATTTTATAAAAACACGTCCATAACTCTTATAATCAATGCCATTATGTTCGTAAAACCTACTATCTTCTGTTGCAATTAAAGCATCTTTTAATGCTTTTGGTATTTCTGTACTGTCTATGTTAGACCTGTTCTGAAGATAATAAAATCCAATTTGTTCTTTATTGCTTGCGTAAAGTGTAGATGTAAGTGGTGTTTTTAATTGTAATAAGAAATCTTTTGTAGGTAATTTGCCAAAAACACCTACGTAAGTAAAAAGTACTAATAAAATTGCAAAAGAACAAACGGAAGCAATTAAATAAAATAAACTTTTGAAAGGATGCTTTTTTATAAAGGAAATAATTCTTTTTAGTTTGGTTTTTAATACTTCGAAAACATTAACTTTCATAAAAAGGATTCTAAATTTTAAATAATTTCTTTGCTGATTTTAAAGGAAGCTTTTACTAATTGTTTTATGATTTGTAAAGTATATTTTTAGTTAGTACTAAACTATTAAAAAAAAGAGCACAAAAATCATAGTTGTAAAACTAAATATTAAACTTTTTTAATCACTCAATCATTTTAATTAAAGTAAAGTTTTTTTTTCTTTTTAAATCTAACCTTAAAAATAAAGTATTCATCAATCTTTTATTGATGTATTTACACTTGACTATATTTTGATGATAGTTTCCAAAAACATAAAAGCAGGCTCGAGAGCCTGCTTTTATGTTTTTGGAAATATTTAAAAAGCTTTAAGCTTTCTTATCCTTGCAACAAGCCATTGTGCAATCTACTTTGCAAGCCATTTTTTCTGCTTTCATTTCGCACTTTTCTTTACATTCGTCAGAGCAAACATGTGCTTTATTAGAACTTTCTGAAGCTTTATATAATTCGCCACCAGCAATTCCAGTTATAAAAGCCATTAATTCTTTTTTTGATGTTTTATTAGCATCAAATTCTATGTTTGCAATACTATCTGTAAATACAACTTTGGCATCTAAAACACCTTCTTTTTTGGATAATTTAGATTGAATTGTTTTTGCACAACCAATTTCGCAAGTCATTCCAGAAATAGCTAAAGACACATTTTCCTTTTTTACTTCCTTTACTTCTTCTTTACAACCCGTTAAAATGAAACATGCAATTGCAACCGAGTATATTATTTTTTGAAATTTCATTAGAATATTTTTATAGAATTATTATGCAAATTTATTAATAAAATAACTCGTATTTAAATAATTAGTAGACTTTTGCATAAAATTTAACCTGTATTATGAATCTTCAACAGAAAAAATGGTTGTATTTAATAATGCTTTCTTTAGTTTGGGGAAGTTCTTTCATTTTAATGAAAAAAGCATTGATAGGTTTAACACCTATACAAGTGGGTGCTTTACGAATGTTAATCGCTGCTGTTTTTTTATTGTTGATAGGTTTTAAGAGCTTAAAACAAATTCAAAAAAGGCATTATAAATTTATATTTTTAACCTCTTTTTTAAGTACTTTTTTTCCTGTTTTTCTATTTGCTTATGCAATTAACGGAATTGATAGTTCTATTGCTTCTATTTTGAATTCTTTAACTCCCTTTAATACGCTAATTTTTGGGGCTTTAATTTTTGGTTATACATTTAAAAGACAACAACTTTTTGGAATTTTTATAGGCTTAATTGGAACGGTTTTATTGATTTTAAATGGCGCAAACTTAAATCCAGATCAAAATTATTGGTTTGCTATTTTAGTAGTTTTTGCTTCTTTTGGGTATGCTTTAAACGTAAATATTGTAAAGAAATATTTGCATGACATTAGTGCTTTAAGTATTGTAACTGGTAATTTTTTAGTGTTGATACTGCCAGCGTTTCTTGTGCTTTTATCAACTGACTTTTTTAGCACTTTCGAGTCAACAGAAACCACATTAACAGCTTTGGGTTATATTACAATTTTAGCTGTTTTAGGCACAGGAATCGCTAAGATATTTTATAATAAAATGGTGCATTTAGCATCGCCTGTTTTTGCATCTTCTGTAACCTATTTAATACCAATTGTGGCCGTTTTTTGGGGATATTTAGATGGAGAAGAATTAAGTTTTGTTCAGCTATTTGCAGGTTTAATTATTTTATTAGGTGTTTATTTAGTGAATAAAAAGAAGTAGGTTTTTATCTTGAAATATTTTAGATTGAAAGGAAACAAGAAACAAGGCATTAAAAAAAAGATTATAGAGGAGAGAGAGAAAAGATTTAATTATTTTTAAAACTCTCTTATTTATATCCTTTTAACTTTTTCATCTGTGAGAAACGTATCAAATTTTTGCCACGAATTCACGAATTAAAACACAATAAATCTTATCTAATATATCTACACGAATTTTAAAATCCTCTGGATTTTCATACCAATAAAATAAAACATATTTGGCAATAATTGAAATTCGTGAATTTGTGGTCTTTATTTTTATTATAAATTTAATGCGAAGTAATTAATGCAAAATTGTATAATTAATAATTCAAAATTAAAAAGAATTGTTGAGGGCTTTTATGCATGAAAATTCGTGAAATCCGTGTCTGAAAACATCAACATAAAAAAAAGAGCCAAAACCTAAGTCTTGACTCTTTTATCAATTTGTAATTTTAAAAGATCTTATTTAAAATCGGCATCAGTAACACCTTCATTTATTTTAATTTCTTTTACTTCGAAATTTAAATCCATAGGGCCAGATTTCATAGTAACAGCATGAGGAAACATAATACCATTCACAGCTTTATAATCGCTAAAAGTTGTTGGTACTTGCACATCTCCATTAGGAGTTTTTACAGTTTTAACTTCTTTCGATTTTAAACCTGTTTTTACATCGTAGAAGATTTGAGTATCACCAGAAATAATTACATAATAATTCTCACCATCAATTGGTTCAATTCTATCTAATTTTCCGTTTTTATAAGCCATATCAGCAAAAGGAGCCATCGTTGATTTTGCTTCTTCAATTTCTTCTGGTTTCATATCCATTTTTTGACCTCTTGCTTCTTGATAGCCTGTTGTTCCATCAAAAACCATTTTTTGCATCGCATTTCCCATTACAGAAATAACCATAGAAGTTTTATTTGGTGCAGCAGATTTGCTTGTCATTACTAATGGCGTTCCTTGAATAGTTGCATTAGAAACCATCATAACAGACTCTACAGCCATCACTTTGTCTTTACCACCAATTGCTTCAACATATTTGTCTACAACATTAGCAGCAGTCATTCCTGCAGGAATTGGCAATGTCATTGCTGGTTTTTCTGTAGGGTTTCCTTCTTTATCAAAATAGTTAATTATATAATCTGTTTTTTCAAGATTTTTAAGAACATCAATTCCTTTTCCTGTAATTACA
Source organism: Polaribacter sp. Hel_I_88 (assembly GCF_000687935.1). Classification (NCBI taxonomy): domain Bacteria; kingdom Pseudomonadati; phylum Bacteroidota; class Flavobacteriia; order Flavobacteriales; family Flavobacteriaceae; genus Polaribacter; species Polaribacter sp. Hel_I_88. Next base: position 1,928,581 of record NZ_JHZZ01000001.1, read on the forward strand.
ATTCTTGCTTGGTCTCCTTTAAAATATTTTATTGCAGCATTCTGAACATCATCTAAAGTAACTGCTTTTATATTTTTAATATAGTTTTCGTAAAAATCGTTAGGTAAATTGTAACGCTCAATATTTAGTGCAAAGTTTGCTACAGTGGTTGGTTTTTGTACATCCATTACAAAACCACCAATATACTCTTCTTTAGAGTTTGCTAATTCTTCTGCAGATACTTTTTTATATCTAATTTTATTGATTTCTTTCTGCAACTCAACTACAGAGCTATCTGTAACCATGTTTCTAACACTAGCAGTTGCTCTAAAAGTACCAGCATATTTACTTTGTCTTAAGCTAGCATAAGAACCATATGTATAGCCTTTATCTTCTCTTAAGTTCATAAATAAACGAGCAGTTCCACCACCACCAAGAATATTACTAGCCATTAAAGCTGCATAATAATCATCATCGCCTAAAGTTAAATCTACATTATTAATAATTGCAATTTCAGATTGTACTGCATTATCCATATTAATAAAATCGATTTCTGTGGTAGCAACATTTTTTGTTGGCGGAATTGTGTATGCAGGTATCACGCCTTTTTGCCAATCAGCAAATAAAGATGTCACTAATTTTTTTGCTTCTTTTGGGTTGATATCTCCTTCAATAACTAAATAAGCATTGTTAGGTCTGTAATAAGTATTGTAATTATTTACAACATCTTTTAATTGAATATTGCCAACACTTTCTTTTGATGTAAATTCTCCATAAGGATGATTTCTGCCATAAGTCAACACATTTTCTACTCTTCTTGCAGCAGAAGTTACATTTTTTTCATTAGACTTTAAACCATCTAAAGTTATGTTCACTTCTTTGTCAAATTCTTCTTGAGTAAATTTAGAGTTTTTAACACCATCTGCCATTAATCCTAAGATTTCAGGAAAATATTTTGTTAAAGAGGATGCAAAAGCTCCTGAGCTAAAAAAGCTAACATTGGCTCCGTAAAAATCTACTTTTTCGTTAAATTCATCTTTGGTAATGTTTTCAGTTCCTCTACCCAATAAACTTCCCATCATTCCAGAAACTCCTGCAATTTCGCCTTCAAAATAAGGTTTATTGTCGATTGTTAAGTTTGCAGAAATTCTTGGTAGCTTATGGTTTTCTACCATAATTACTTTTAAACCATTATCTAAAGTAAACTTTACTGGTTTCCCTAATTTTACAACAGGATCTGGTCCTGGTTCTGGCATTGTACTTCTATCTATTTGTGCATTAATAGCCAATGTGCTTAAAAACAGTGCTACTAATCCTAATATTTTTGTTTTCATAATTTATATCTTAATTTATAAAAATCGATAAACGACTTTTTAGCTATTATTTTGCTTCTGGTAAATATTCTAAAGTTAATCTTTGATTAGGATTCAAATATTTTTTAGCAACCTCTCTTATTTCTTCTCTAGTAATAGATCTAAAAATATCAATTTCTGTGTTGATTAAATTTGTATCTCCATATAAAACATTATAAGTTGCTAAAGAACTTGCAATACCTTCTACACTTGAGTTAGAATTCACAAAATTGTTTTCGAACTGATTTTGTAATTTCTGAAAATCTTTTTCTGAAATTAAATCGGTTTGAATTTTTACAATTTCTTCGTCGATTTCTGCAATGATATCTTCTAATTTCGTTTCACCTTGAGGTAAACCAAATAAAATATATGTTCCATAATCTTCTTGACTAACATTAATTGCACCAGCTTCTAATGCCATTTTTTTCTCATCAACTAACTTTTTATATAAAACAGAACTTTTTCCTCTACTTAAATAAGACGAAATCATATCTAAAACCCTAGAATCTCTAGTTTTCATAGATGGCGTTCTATACGCAGCCATAATTGCAGGTATTTGAATGTTTGGATCATATCCTTTAGCAGTCATTGCTTCAGTAATTGGATCTTCTTGAGGAAAATCTTTTTCAACTTCTGCTCCACTAGGAATTGGTCCAAAATAATCTTGAATCATTTTTTTTGCAGCAGGTACGTCAATATCTCCAGCAACTACTAAAGTAGCATTGTTTGGTACATAGAATTTTTTGTTAAAAGCCAAAAACTCGTCTAAGGTAGCAGCATCCAAATCTTCCATTTTACCAATAGTAGTCCCTTTATAAGGATGCTTTTTAAACATGTTTTCTTTTACATATTCTAAAAAGCGAGAATAAGGTTGATTGTCTACACGCAATCTTTTTTCTTCTTTTACTACTTCGTTTTGCGTATCAACACCATCTTGACCAATAATTGGGTGTAATAAACGCTCAGATTCCATCCAAAGTCCTAATTCTAATTTGTTTGATGGGAAAATTTCATAATAATACGTTCTATCATCAGTAGTATTGGCATTATTTCTACCTCCATTAGATGATACAATTTTAAACCATTCACCTTTGTCGATGTTTTCTGTTCCTTCAAATAACAAGTGTTCAAAAAAGTGAGCCATACCTGTTCTTCCTGGTTGTTCGTCTTTGGCACCTACATGATACATTACAGAAGTTACAACAACTGGAGCAGAAGTGTCTTTATGCAAAATAACGTGCATTCCATTACTTAAATCATACTCTTCAAACTCTACTTTTTGTGCATTTGTAGCAAATACAAATAACATTGCAGAAGCAAGAGATAAAATACTTTTCTTCATTGATTTTTATTTAGTTAATAATTTACATTAGTAATTTGACGCTATGTGTGCTTGATTGTTACAAAATAACCTCAAAAACCTCGTCAGCATCAAAAATAATAAAGCACATTTAAAAAAGAGAGAAATACAGTGATTATTTTGAAATTTATAATAAAAATATTTAATAATTAGTATTATTGCTAGATTATAAAAAATATGTATATTTGCATCCGCATTTTCAGTAAGTTAAATGCATTAATATCAACAAATACGCAAAACTAATTAGTATGTACGCAATCGTAGAGATAGCAGGGCAGCAGTTTAAAGTAGCAAAAGACCAAAAAGTTTACGTTCATCGTTTACAAGGAGAAGAAGGATCAAAAGTAACTTTTGATAACGTTCTTTTACTTGATGACGCAGGAAATGTAACTTTAGGCGCCCCAGCTATAGAAGGAGCATCAGTAACCGCTCAAATTTTAAGTCATTTAAAAGGTGATAAAGTAATCGTCTTTAAAAAGAAAAGAAGAAAAGGTTACCAAAAGAAAAACGGACACAGACAGTATTTAAGCGAGATTCAAATTGAAACTATTGCTGCTTCTGGTTCTGTGAAAGCTGCAAAAAAAGAAGCTCCAAAAGCATCTAAAAAAGCCGCTCCAAAAAAATCATCTAAAGGAGATGATTTAAAGAAAATTGAAGGTGCAGGACCTAAAGCTGCTGAAGCTTTAGTAAACGCAGGTTTAGATACTTTTGCAAAAGTAGCTAAAACAGATGCTGCTAAATTAAGCGAAATCTTAACAGAAGCTAGCTCAAGGTTATCTCATATTGTTACAGACACTTGGCCAAAACAAGCTGCTTTAGCTGCTGATGGTAAATGGGATGAATTAAAAGAATTACAAGATAGATTAGAAGGTGGTATTGAAAAATAACCAACTATAATTTACTTTAACTTATAAAAACTCAAGAAAATGGCACATAAAAAAGGTGTAGGTAGTTCGAAGAATGGTAGAGAATCAGAATCGAAAAGACTTGGTGTAAAAATATTTGGAGGACAAGCTGCAATTGCAGGAAATATAATTGTTCGTCAAAGAGGTACAACACACAATCCAGGAGAAAACGTTTACATGGGTAAAGATCATACTTTACATGCAAAAGTTGATGGAGTTGTTGAATTCCGTAAGAAAAGAGATAATAGATCTTACGTTTCTGTAACTCCTTTTGAAGCTTAGAAACTAAGTTTTAAATTAAAAATTATAACTAAAAGCCTAAACATTAATTTGTTTAGGTTTTTTTTTGCTTTTTTTTGTCATTTATAAGGATGTTTCGCTAACTTTATAATCCAAAATAAAATTAGATGAAATACCCTCAGCTTTTAATCTTAATGCTTTTGCCATTCTTTTTGTTCTCACAATCTGAAAAAAAGCTTCAAAAAATAGAAAAGTTTATTGTTTTAAATAAACTGGATTCTGCAAAATATCATCTAAAAACTCTTAATCAAAACCCTTACAGCAAACTTCTAGATAAGATAATAACAAATAATAATGTTTCTTATAATAACTACTTTGAGTTTACAAATAAAATTCTTAGTAATAAGTTGGTAAGTTTTGAAGAGGTATCAAACTATATAATTACAAATATTAAAGACCCTAAAAATAAAAAAGCTATAAATGTTGTTTTTTTTAATATAAAGTGGATCAATATTTGTAATTTAAGAAATGAAGGAAATCTAGATTTAGCATCAAAAGAACAAAAGAAACTAGAAAATTATATTGATCAATTTAATGACAAAGATGCAAACTACTTGTGGGCAAAAACAAAACTAAAAATACACCCTATTGTAATGTTGTTGATTGAAAACAAAATTAAAGAAGGAAAACAACTTGCTTTAGAAGGTGTAAAAATTGCAAAAGATTTAAAAGATATTGAGTTAGAAATTATTTTTTCTTATCATTTAACAGATTTTTTAGTTGCCGAAAATAAATTACAAGAATATATTGAGGTTAGTGAAAAGTGTTTGGTATTAGAAAAAGAGTTGCCAGAAAAAAGTATGTTTTATTATAGTACCATTAGTCATTTAATTGACGCTTATATTTACCAAGGTGGCCATACTGAAAGAGTACTATTTTTAATGGATAAGCTATACAACTCTAGCTCTAGAGAAAGTACTTACTATCTTTACTCTCATCTTTCTGGGCGTTTATCTAAAGAGGATCCTTTGCAAAAAGAAATACAAAATAAATTTAAAGTTAATAATGTATTAGAGTTGGTGAAAAAACTAGATTCGTTTTCTAAAAGTCTTAATTCAAATGAATATTTAAGAGTCATCCAAAATATTTCTTCAACATTACAAACCCATAATTATTATATAGAAGCATTAGAATATAAGGATAAAGTTATACAACTTACTCGTAAAATATATTCTGAAGAATTGTCTGAAAATATAGCGAATTACAATACAGAACAAGCTATTAAAGATAAAGAAGAAGAGATAACTTTAGAAAAAGATAAAACTAAATTATATACTGTAATAAGTGTGTTAAGTTTGGTGCTACTAATTATTATGTTATTAATTTTAATAAAAATTAGAAGACAATCTAAAGAACTTTCAGAGAAAAACTTAATTATTAATGACGCCTTAGATGAAAAAGAATTATTGATTAAAGAAGTGCATCATCGTGTAAAAAATAACTTTCAAGTAATAGAAAGCTTGTTAGAATTTCAATCGGAAGGAATCGAAGATGAAAAAGCGATTAAATTATTTAATGATGGAAAAAATAGAGTAAAATCGATGGCTTTAATTCATCAAAAACTCTATAGAAACCAAGGAGATTTTATCGATTTTAATGACTACATAATTTCGCTATTAAATGAAATTTCATTTGTTCATCAACCAGAAAAAGAAGTAATAAAAGTAATTAACGTAAAAAATATTTTTTTTGATGTTGATACTGCAATTCCATTAGGTTTAATTGTTAATGAAATAGTAACAAATACCTATAAATATGCATTTAAAGATAAAAACGATGAAGTAAATAAAATTTCAATTGAAATCGAAAAACAAAAAGATGCCACCTATAAACTAATAATTGAAGATAATGGAATTGGTATTCCTGAAGATTTTAATATAGAAACCTCTAAAAGTATAGGTTTAAAATTAGTAAAAAGATTAATTAAACAACTTCATGGTACTTTTCAACTTATTAGAAAACCTGGTACTAGGTTTGTACTCACCTTTAAAGATTCAAGTATTCGAAATCAAATTGAATAATGGTTAAATTATAAAAACAGCAATCAAAAATAAAAGTAAGGTTATTTTAAGAGCAATATTTTTTTAAAATGTTATTTAATATATAAAAAAAACAAAATGGCAAAAACAAAAATATTAGTAGTAGAAGATGAAATTCTTATTGCAGATAACATTTGTAAAACACTAAAAGAATTGGGTTATGATACTTTAGAGCCTGCCATTAACTATACAGAGGCAATGCTTACAATACAAAAAGACGAACCTGATTTTGCTTTTTTGGATATCAATTTATCAGGAAAAAAAACAGGAATTGATATTGCAAAGCAAATTAGAAGTTTATACAATTTCCCTTTTGTGTTTTTAACGGCAAATTCAGATTTAGCTACTTTGAACCTAGCAAAAGAGGTCTTGCCAAATGGTTATTTAGTGAAACCATTTTCTAAAGAAGAATTATTTACATCTATAGAAATTGCTTTGCATAATTTTTCAAAAGAAAAAGCTAAAATAAATGAAGAAGAAGCCATAAATAAAAACACACTTTTTATAAAAGATAAAGGGGGTTACAATAAAATTATATTCGATGATATTTTATATTTAAAAAGCGCACATGTTTATACTGAGATTTTTCAAAAAAATGACCAAAAACTTGTTGTAAGAGCTAGTTTAAATGATATAATTAGTAAGTTAAATGAAGATTTTGTAAGAATTCATCGAAGTTATATTATCAACATAAAATATCTTGATCAAATAAGAACAAACACTGCAAAAATTAAAAACGTACTATTACCAATTGGAAAAAAATACAACCAAAATTTAGTAAATGTTATAGATTTACTATAAAAAAATAATATTCAGAACATTATAAATGCATTTTAGAACATTTTTGTGAGTTGCAATGTTGTTTTTAGTTACATTTATAGTAATTATAGCAATGACATAATCTTGAATGTTGGGGGACGCTAAATTTTAATATTGTTATAATAAAGAAAGTTACTCGCAAAAGAGTAACTTTTTTTTGTGAATACTACTCTTTCATTTTTGTACTTTTACGGGTATGAATTTTTTGTATACTATCATTGTATTTGTAGCAACATTTTTTTTGAAAATTGCAGCAATCTTCAGTAAAAAAATAAAACTTTTTGTTGACGGAAGAAAACAAACTTTTCGTAAAATATCTTCACTAAAAAACGCGAATACTATTTGGTTTCATGCTGCTTCTTTAGGCGAATTTGAACAAGCCATTCCTATTATAGAAGAATTAAAAAAAAGTCATAAAAGTTACAAAATCTTAGTTACTTTTTTTTCTCCTTCTGGTTATGAAGTAAGAAGAAATTACAAACTGGCAGATGTTGTTTGTTATTTACCTCTAGATTCAAAAGCAAACGCCCAAAAATTTATAGCTACTGTAAATCCTACAGTCGCAATTTTTATTAAATATGAATTTTGGCCAAATTTTTTAAAGGAACTAAAAAAGAAAGAAATTCCTACAATTTTAGTGTCTGGAATTGTAAGAGAACAACAAGTTTTCTTTAAATGGTATGGAGGTTTTATGAGAAAATCCTTAGAGGCTTTTCATCACTTTTTTGTTCAGAATAATACTTCTAAGGACTTATTAGAATCAATTAATTTTACAAATGTTACAATTGCTGGAGATACTCGTTTTGATCGAGTTTCAAAAATTTTAGAACAAGATAATTCTCTGGGTTTTATAACGGAATTTAAAAATAATCAATACACAATTGTTGCAGGAAGTACTTGGCAAGAAGATGAAGATTTATTAGTAAATTACATAAACAACAATGCTTCAGAAAACGAGAAATTTATAATTGCGCCTCATAATATTAAAAGTGATGCTATTTTAGATTTACAAAAATCAATCCACAAAAAAAGTGTTTTATTTTCTGATAAAGCTGATAAAAAATTAAAAGAATATCAGGTTTTTATTATTGATACAATTGGTATTTTAACCAAAATTTATGCAGCTGCAGATTTGGTTTATGTTGGTGGAGGCTTAAAAACAGGTTTGCATAATATTTTAGAACCAGCTACTTTTGGAGTTCCAGTAATTATTGGTGATAAATTCGACAAATTTCAAGAAGCTAAAGATTTGGTAAAAATAGGAGGTTGTATTTCTATTAAAAATCAAGCAGAATTCAATAAAAATTTTATAGCTTTAAAAAACGATGCAAATTGTAGAAGTTTAATAGGAAACATCAACAAAAAATATATTGAAGACAATCTTGGTGCAACGAATTTAATAATGGAGTATCTAAAAGATAAAATTTAAAAATTTTTATTTTGAACGATTTTGATTTTTCATCAAAATTGTATCGAGAACAAATTAAAATAAAACAAATTATGGAATTTTTATTACAACCCTGGCCTTGGTTTATTGGTGGCCCCTTAATAGCAATATCACTTTTATTATATTTTTATTTCGGTCAAAATTTTGGTGCTTCCACAAATTTTGAAACACTTTGCACCATGGCTGGAGCAGGTAAAGTTTCAGATTATTTTAAAAAAGATTGGAAACAAAGAGATTTTGCTTTGATGTTTGTAATTGGTTTAGTTATTGGTGGTTTTATTGCAGCTTATTATTTAATTCCAAATCAAACAATCGATTTAAATCCAAAAACCGTTCAAGAACTTACAGATTTAGGTTTCAGCAATGTTGGCAATCAATATTTTCCCGATGAAATATTTGGAGAAAATGCCTACTCATCACTCAAAGGGTTTTTAATTTTAATAGTGTCAGGAATTTTAATCGGTTTTGGAACACGTTATGCAGGAGGCTGTACTTCTGGACATGCAATTACAGGTTTAAGTAGTTTGCAATTGCCATCTTTATTAGCTGTTATAGGTTTTTTTATTGGTGGAATTATCGCAACTTGGTTTATAATTCCGATGCTTTTTTAAACAAATAATTATAATTTTTCCTGCAAGGTTTTAAAAACCCTGTAGGTATTAAAACTGAAAATGGATTTAGTTTTGATATAACTTAATATAAAATAAAAATATCACATTGAGCTTGTCGAAGTGAAATCAAAAAATATAGTCAAATGAAAAACATTAAATTTTTAATTCTCGGAATTTTTTTCGCAATTGTTTTGAGTAAAGTTCAAGCAATTTCTTGGTACCGTTTTTACGAAATGTTTAAGTTTCAATCGTTCCATATGTATGGAGTTATTGGAGGTGCAGTTGTAATTTCTGCTATCTTTATGCAGTTGTTTAAATATGGAAAAATAAAAGACATTCATGGAAATAAAATCGTTCCAAAACCAAAGAAGGAAGGTGTTATCAGTACTATTTTTGGAGGAACATTGTTTGGTTTAGGCTGGGGAATTTCTGGAGCTTGTGCAGCACCTGTTTTTGTAATTCTTGGGTTTGAATTAATTCCAGCAATCATCTTAATAATTGGAGCACTTTTAGGAGCTTTTTTGTATGGATTAATTAGTAAAAAATTGCCTAATTAAATGAGCAAACTAACAGACAGCTTTGGAAGACAAATAAGTTACGTGCGATTGGCAGTTACAGATCGTTGTAATTTGCGTTGCCAATATTGCATGCCTGCTCATGGAATTGATATTGTGCCCAGACAAGAATTATTGACTTTTAAAGAAATGTATCGTTTAATTCGTGTGCTAACAGAATTGGGCGTAAACAAAGTGCGTTTAACAGGTGGAGAACCTTTTGTACGTAAGGATTTTGTAGGTTTTTTAGAAATGTTGTCTCATAACGATTTGTTAGATGCTATTAATATCACTACAAATGGCGCTTTAATTTCGCATCATATTGATAAAATTGAGCAGCTTAAAAAAGTGAAGAATATCAATTTAAGTATTGATAGTTTACATAGAGAAAAATTTGCGAAAATTACAAGAAGAGATGTATATCCAGAAGTTTATAAAACGTTTGAATTACTTGAAAAAAGTAGTTTAAATTTAAAACTAAATGTGGTTGTACAATCTGGTTTTAATACGGATGAAATCGTCGATTTTGTAAGATTAACGAAAGATAAAAATGTTGCTGTACGTTTCATTGAAGAAATGCCTTTTAATGGAAAAGGACAACGTAAAATGCAAGAAAGCTGGACGTTTAGAAAAATTTTAGAAGAGGTAAAAACCGAGTTTGATGTTCAAGAAATTCAATCAGAAAAATCATCAACTTCAAGGAATTATTCAATTGAAAACCATATAGGAACTTTTGGTATTATTCCTGCATTTACAAGAACTATTTGTAACGATTGTAACAGAATAAGAATCACATCTACAGGAACTTTTAAAAATTGTTTGTTTGATGATGGTGTTTTTAATCTGCGTGATTTTATAAGAAAAGGCGCTTCTAATGAAGACTTAAAAGACCTTTTTTTAAGTTTGATTAAAGAAAAACCAAAAAACGGATTTATTGCAGAAGCAAATCGTAAAAGTGGAAGTGCCTCTGAAAGTATGAGCACTATTGGTGGGTAAGGCCCCTTTTAATTCCCCAAAGGGGAAAACACGATTGCTTTTTACAATTGCTCTTTTGAGAATTTAGTTTCTGAAAAATAATCTAATGTTTTTTTACTAACTTTAAGGCACCAATCAAAAACAATAATTATGAAATTAGGTGCATTTTCTATGAGTTTAGCAGTAAAAGATATTCATAAATCGAAAGCGTTTTATGAAAACTTAGGGTTTAAAGTCTTTGCAGGAGAAATCGAAAAAAATTATTTAATTCTTAAAAATGGAAATTCTCTAATTGGTCTTTTTCAAGGAATGTTTGAAAATAATATTTTAACGTTTAATCCTGGCTGGGATGAAAATGCCAAGCAATTAGAGGAGTTTGATGATGTAAGAACCATCCAAAAACATTTAAAAAAAGAAGGTGTTCAATTAGAATCGGAAGTTGATGAAACCACCTCAGGAAAAGGAAGTTTTGTAGTTATGGATCCTGATGGAAATGCTATATTGATTGATCAGCATGTATAGTTTTTTATTATAAACTGGAAAGCTAATTACAAAAGTTAATCTAAATTTTTAATTTCTTTATTAATAATTTTACTGACTTCATCAGCATTATCAATAATCATTAAATGGCCTCCACCTTTTATTAAGTGGATGTTTTTGTCTTCTTTTAGTGGAATTAATTTGTCTTTTGTGCCGACTATTTTTAATACATTTTCAACTTTTTGTTCGTTTTTCCAAGTAGATAATTCTTGAACTGCCCATTTTGTGAACTTTAAATCAGTGTCATTTAAAATTTCATTCAATAATTTTTTTTGTTTTGTACCAAATAATCTGTTGGCAATCCATCTTGGAGGATTCAATAGCTTTGCTGGAATTATTTTAACAACCTTTGTTTCTCCAAGCATTCTGTAAATTAAAGGGATTTCGTTTCTAGTTTCTGCTGACGAAATTAAAATGGTTAATTCAGGATTTAGAAACTTATTGATTTCTACAGCGATCAAACCACCAAAACTAACACCTAAAACACAAAATTTTTCTGAAGTATCAATTACAGATGAAAAACGTTTAGCATACTCAGTTATAGATTCGTTTTTTAAAGGATCAATCCAATCTATGGGTGTAAATTCATGCTCCAATTTTAAAAATTGAAAAACTCTTTTATCTGCACCAAGTCCGCTAATTCCGTAAATAATCAATTTGTTTTTATTTTTTTTCCTTGATTATATAATTAAGTCAAATAAGGTTAGTTAACTAATCTTATTTTAATTTCGATATAGGATATTGTATAAAGATTTAAATATAAGTACTTTGTATTTCATTTATCATAGTAAATAATAAACTAGTTCAAATATTTTAAAATTTATTGGTTAGATTTTTATTCTTTAATTGCTAATGGGTAATGGCCATTGTTTTGTTTATCTTTCGATCAATAGCATTTCTACCAACTGTATAGCAGTAAATGCTACTTGGTGTAAAATCATAAGTTAAACCATCATCTTCTTTAATTTCTTCAATATCTAAAGTTGTAACTAAAGTTCTGTCTAGTTTATTTTTTAGGCAAAAAGATTTAAGATTTGAAAGTTTTTGTAGACTTTTAACAAATCTATTACTCCATTTAATTTCAACAGCCCAAAGAGGTTTTTGTTTTTCGTTTGATAAACTAACAATATCAACCTCACCGTTTTTCCATCTAGCATAATATGGAGTAAAACCTGTATTATGACCCCACTGTGAAAAAATTGCTGTTTCAACCATATTCCGAATAAAATCGTCATCTTTTTTAAGTGGGGAAAATAAAGCACTCCTTAATGATGGATTTGTTAGATAAATTTTAAAAGATGTTGCTCTTTTGAATTTTTTAGAATTTTGATCTATTTTATTAATTACTCTAATTAAAAAAGCAGCTTCTAAATATTCAATGTATCTTTTAAGAGTGTTTTTTGCTACGCCAGAACTTATTGCGAGTTGTTCGTATGTAAATTCATTACCTGAATTATATGCAATTGTTGTAAACAAAGAGTTTAATTCTTGCACATCTTTTATTCCGTATAAACTAGGTAAATCTCTCAAAAGAACTTTGTCAATAATATCGTTTCTAATATATCTACCAGGATCAGATTGAATTTCATTTGATAAAGAAACTTCAGGATAGCCTCCAAAATTAATATAATCTATAAAGTGATTATTTAGTTCATTAATTTTATTGGTGTGATAATAATTCCCAGAAATTCCTTTCCATTTTTTAATTTTTAAAGAAATTAAATGAGATAAATCTTTTAAGTCAATATATTCATGAAACGTTAATGGGGGTAGCATAAAATCTGTAAATCTTCCTGCTCCTGATTCTATACTTTTTAACTTTAAAGCAGCTGCAGCAGAGCCAGAAACAATAAATTTAATTTTATGATAAGAATCGACTAGTGTTTTTAAATGTACCTCCCAGTTTTTTAAATATTGAATTTCATCAAAAATGATAAATAATTCTTCTGAATCATCTTGTTTCGTGAACCTCAAAAAATGAATTAGCATCTCTTCTAAAGAGAGCCCATTATAAATAGGATTTTCAATGGATAAATAGCAAATTTTTTTTGAAGGTACTTTATGATCTATCAAATCTTGAACTAAATGAAAAAGCATTACAGTTTTCCCAACTCTTCTTGGTCCCATTAAAACAACTGCTCTTTTTATTTTTTTCTCATAAATTAGTGGAGAAAATAAATTAAAATAAAGTCTTCTTTTCATTGATGAATAATAATCATCAATCTTATTTTTTTTCCACCAAGGGTTTTCAAATTCTATTTTATCAATAATTTGTTCTTTAGAAAATGCGCTTAATAAACTCATTTAAGATTAGTTTTTTGGTTCTAATTACAAATATAGCAAAATAAGATCAGTCAGCTGATCTTATTTTAAAACATAACTATAATTAAATGTAATAAAAAGATTATCAGTGTTTTGTATTTTGTAAAATGTGTCAAATAAGAAATTACTTTAAATCTTTTAGCAATAACTGAATCGATTTAAAACCATTCCATTCGTTTTCATCCAAAGAATAGACGATATCAAAATCATTTTCTACAAATTCCATTTTATCACCCAAATTAAAACCAATTGCATTATAGGTTTTTTTATTATCACCTTGAAAAACATTTAATTTTAAATGCGTTTGTTCCTTACCAACTTTTTTTCCATAACCATTATCTCTGACACAAGTAGATGTAAAAGTAGGTTTCATATTCATAGGGCCAAAAGGTGCCATTTGTTGAATAATTCTAAAGAATTTAGGCGTAATTTCAGAAAGTTCAATTTCTGCATCAATAGAAATTTCTGGCGTTAATAATTTTTTATCAATGGTTTTTTCTACCACTTCTTCGAACTTATTTTTAAAATTCTCGTAGTTTTTTGGATCTAAAGTTAAACCAGCAGCGTATTTATGGCCACCAAATTGTTCTATAAATTCCTCACATTCTAATAATGCATTATATACATCAAAACCTTTTACAGAACGTGCAGAAGCTGCTAATTTATCGCCACTTTTGGTAAAAACTAACGTAGGCCTGTAGTATTTTTCTATCAATCTAGAAGCTACAATTCCAATAACACCTTTGTGCCAATCTTCTTGAAAAACTACGGATGTAAATCGTTCTTCTTCCTTATTATCAATAATTTGAATTAAAGCCTCATCTGTAATTTTTTTATCTAAATCTTTTCTATCAGCATTAAAAATTTCGATAGCTGCAGCAAATTCTATAGCTGCATCTAAATCCATTTCTGTTAATAATTCCACAGCATAGTTACCATGTTTCATTCTGCCAGCAGCGTTAATTCTTGGAGCAATGATAAAAACAACATCTGTAATGGTGAGTTCTTTCTTTTTAATTTGATGAATAATTGCTTGAATTCCGTTTCTGGGTTTTTGGTTGATAACTTGCAAGCCAAAATAAGCTAAAACTCTGTTTTCGCCATTCATAGGTACAATATCTGCAGCAATTGCAGTGGCTACCAAATCTAAATAAGGCACAAAATCTTCTATAGTTTGATTTCTGGAAACGCCCAAAGCCTGAATCAATTTAAAACCAACTCCACAACCACAAAGTTCATCAAAAGGATAGGTGCAATCGTCTCTTTTTGCGTTTAAAACAGCAACTGCTTTCGGAATTTCTTTACCAGGTTTATGATGATCGCAAATAATAAAATCGATATTTTTTTCTTTGGCATACGCAACTTTATCAATGGCTTTTATACCACAATCTAAAGCGATTATTAACGAAAAATTATTGTCTTCTGCAAAATCGATTCCCATATAAGAAATGCCATAACCTTCTGCATATCTATCAGGAATATAGGTTGCAATGTTGGGATGAATCGTTTTTAAATAAGAAGCAACTAAAGAAACAGCAGTGGTTCCATCAACATCATAATCACCAAAAACTAAGATGTTTTCGTTGTTTAAAATGGCAGTTTCAATTCTATCAACTGCCAAATCCATATCTTTCATTAAAAAAGGATCGTGAATATCGGCTAAACTGGGTCTAAAATACTTTTTTGCTTCTTCAAAAGTTTCAACATTTCTTTGCAATAAAATTTTAGCAATAGTGGCATCAACTTGTAAATCGAACGCCAATTTTGCTACTTTTTCTTTAGTTGGTTCTGGTTTTAAAGTCCATCTCATAAAATTTATTGGTCTCAAATTTTAGTTAAAACTATATAGTTTAGTGTATTTCGTTTTAGCTTCTAAAAATTTCAGCCACGAATTCACGAATTTCACTCACATAAATTTGTTGTGCTTTCGCATTTCACGAAGCAGACTTTTAGTCTGCAAATCAAACCTATATACTTGAAGTCCAAAGTGTTTTATTTACTTTCTAAATCATGCAAATGAATTTCAATTTCCACTTCTGCAAACTGACGAAACATTTCCATAACTCCACAATATTTGGTTACAGATAAATTTACTGCTTTTTGAATTTTTTCTGGCTGTAATTCAGTATCCGAAAAATGATAATCAACTTTTACTTTATTGTAAAACTTTGGATGCTCATCTGTTAACTCTGCTGTAACTTCAATATTAAAATCGGCAACTTCTGCACGCATTTTTTCTAACAAAGAAACTACATCTAAACCAGAGCAACCAGCTAAAGAAGAAAGCATTAGGGCTTTAGGAGCAAAACCAACAACATCGCCATTATCTTGAGATTTATCAAACATTGTAAATTTATATCCACTTGGGTTGTCGGTTTCAAATTGCGATTTTTGTGTCCATTTTGTACTAACTACATTTTTAACCATAATTTTTATTTTTTTTAAAATTGAAGTATTAAATTGTGCTTTCTTACAAAAATAAGCAAACCTAAAGTAGTGGATGGTAAAAATGATAAATTCTATAAATTTTAAATATATAATACTTTTTTTTCTACTGTTGATAAAAAGCCCTTTTCTGTTTTCTCAAACGGATGCTGCACCTATAATAACAGCGGAAGGAAGGCAAGCATTTTGTATTGGGAGTCCCATAAATATTGTTACAGACTTTACAATTACAGATGCAGATGATACAGGAATTGCAGCTTTCTTTATTCAAATTTCATCAGGATATCAAATTAATTTTGACAGATTAGAATTAACAGGAAATTATCCAAATATTTCAACCACTTTTGATGCAACTGAAGGAAAACTTTCTTTTTCTGCAACAAATGGAACTTCAGAAATTTTATTATCAGAATTAGAAAATGCAGTAAAAGATGTTGTTTTTAGAACAACTGCAACAGATGTAGTTTCAGAAAAATCTTTTTCTTTTACTATAGACGATGCAAACTATTTACCCTCCACAGACCATTTTTATGAATTTGTTGCAGACGAAGGAATTACCTGGACAAACGCTAAAATAGCTGCCGAAAATAGAACTTATTTTGGAAGAGAAGGATATTTAGCTACGTTAACAAGTCAAGAGGAGGCAGATTTTGCAGGGAAACAAGCTGCTGGAGCAGGTTGGATTGGTGGAAGTGATGCAGATTCGCCCAATGTTTGGAAATGGGTTACAGGTCCAGAGGCTGGCACAATATTTTGGAATGGTGGTGTAAATGGAAGTTCTCCAAATTTTGCATTTTGGAATACTAATGAGCCTAATAATTTTGAAAATAGAGGAGAAGATTATGCACATATTACAGCTTCAGGTTCTGGTATTCCAGGTTCTTGGAACGATTTAACGAACACTGGTGATGCTTCTGGAGATTTTCAACCAAAAGGTTATATTGTAGAATATGGAGCTCCTGGAGATCCACCTTTAAGTATTGTAGCTAGCACTAGTATTTATATTCCAGAAATCCAATCAACTACAAATGCAACCATTTGCGAATCTGGTATAGCAACAATTTCAGCTACTTCAAATGAAGGTCAAATTCTTTGGTTTGCCACACAAACAGGAGGTTCACAAATAGCAACAGGCAACGATTTTACAACACCAGTTTTAACAACAAGCACTACTTATTATGCTACAGTTTCTGTAGGTGGATGTACTACTTTAAACAGAACTCCAGTTACAGTTACTGTAAATCCAAGACCAACTATTGTAAATACTACAGGAGATTTAATTTGTGCTGGAAATGCAAATTTGAGTGCAACAACTTCTTCTGGAGCAGCAATTTGGTACGAATCTTTAACGAGTACAGTTCCTATTTTTATTGGGAATGATTTTAGAACACCAGCTTTAAATTCCACAACAAGTTATTTTGTGGCAGCCAATAATTCTGATTGTGAATCTAATGCTAGAATAGAAGTTATTGCAGTTGTAGACGCTACAATTCCAGATTTTGAGGTACTCCAAGAAACGTTTATTTTATGTGAAGATATTGGTTCTGTAACTTTAGAAACCATAAATGCGCAAGGCAATTATAGCTATATTTGGAAAAATGAAGGATCTATTATCTCTGGAAATTTAGAAACAATTTCGGTTACTTCTTCTGGAAGTTATTCAGTAATGGCAATTTCTGAAGCTGGTTGCGAATCTTCAGAGCAACTAATTACTGTTGTGGATTCTGAAAAAGCAACAATAACTAAAGACGATGTGCTTATAACTGATGATTCTGATAACAATTTCATACAAGTTACCAACCCAAATTTAGGAAATGGCGATTATGAATTCGCCATTGATGATCAGTTTGGAGATTACAAAGAGGAAGGTGTTTTTCAGAATTTATCAACTGGAATACATACCTTATTTGTTAGAGATAAAGGTGGTTGTGGAACTGAATCTTTTGTCTTTTCAATTTTAGGATATCCAAAATTCTTTACACCCAATGAAGATGGACAGAATGATTTTTGGAAAATTTCAGGATTTGATAGGATGTTTTATCCAACATCAGAAATATTTATTTTTAACAGATTTGGAACGTTAATTTTTAAGTTTGATGAAAATAGTTTAGGTTGGAATGGCGATTACGAAGGAAAAAAATTACCTTCTAACACTTATTGGTTTAGAGCCATTTTAACAGATATAAATGGCTTCTCAATCGAAAAAACAGGGAATTTTAGTTTAATAAGAAAATAAAAATATGGCATTAGTAACACCATTATCAGCAGAACATGATTTAGAAACCAAAGAATTAGCAACCTTTTTTAATGAAACTTTGGGATTTTGCCCAAATTCCGTTTTAACAATGCAAAGAAGACCTGCAATTTCTAAGGCGTTTATCAACTTAAATAAAGCTGTTATGGCTAATGAAGGGCGAGTTACATCTGCTTTAAAAAGAATGATAGCTTGGGTTTCTAGCAATGCTACAGGTTGTAGATATTGCCAAGCACATGCTATAAGAGCTGCAGAACGTTATGGAGCAGAGCAAGAACAATTAGATAATATTTGGGAATATAAAACACATTCCGCTTTTTCTGAGGCAGAAAGAGCAGCATTAGATTTTTCGTTGGCTGCTTCTATGGTTCCAAATGCAGTAAATGCAGAAATTAAAGCAGCATTATATACATATTGGGATGAAGGTGAAATTGTAGAAATGTTAGGTGTAATTTCACTTTTTGGCTATTTAAATAGATGGAATGATTCTATGGGTACAACTTTAGAAGAAGATGCTATAGATTCTGGAAATCAGTTTTTAGGTAAACATGGTTTTGAAGTAGGAAAACACGATGGATCAAAATATTAATCAATTAACTAAACTAAACATTATGAAGAAAATTTTTACAATTTCGTTGGTACTTTTTTTATCAGCATTTTCGCTTGTTGCTCAAGATAAAGAAGCAATTATAGAAGGTATTGTTACAGAAGCAAATGAAAACTCACAACTTAAAAAGTTAGGTCATGAACTTATGGATGTTATTGGGCCAAGATTGGTTGGAACTCCACAAATGAAACAAGCTAATGATTGGGCAGTTGCCAAATATAAATCTTGGGACATTGCTGCAAGAAATGAACAATGGGGAGAATGGCGTGGTTGGGAACGTGGCATTACACATATAGATATGGTGTATCCAAGAGTTCAATCTTTAAAGGGAACACAATTAGCTTGGAATCCAGGAACTTCAGATAAGGGTGTTACTGCAGAATTGGTCATATTACCAACTGTAGAAAATCAAGAAGAATTTAACAAATGGTTGCCAACTGTAAAAGGCAAATTGGTAATGACGTCTATGAAACAACCAACAGGAAGACCAAATTACAATTGGGAAGAATTTGCGACAGAAGAATCATTTGAAAAAATGAAAAATGAAAGAGATGAGCAAACCAAAGCTTGGAGAGATAACTTAAGTAATATCGGTTATGGTAGAGATTTAACTTCAGAGTTAGAAAAAGCAGGTGCTGTTGGTATTGTAGCTTCAAGATGGTCTAGTGGTTTTGGTGTAAATAAAATATTTAGTGCAAGTACTAAAAAAATACCTACAGTAGATTTAGAATTAGAAGATTATGGAATGTTATATAGAATGGTTGAATATGGAGACAAACCACAAATTAAAATAGTAGCAAAAGCTAAAGAATTAGGGAATGTACCAACTTTTAATACAATAGCAGAAATAAAAGGAACTGAAAAACCAGATGAATACGTAATTCTTTCTGCACATTTCGATTCTTGGGATGGAGGTACAGGAGCAACTGATAATGGTACAGGAACTTTAGTAATGATGGAAGCTTTACGTATTTTAAAGAAAATATATCCAAACCCAAAAAGAACAATTTTGGTAGGTCATTGGGGAAGTGAAGAGCAAGGTTTAAACGGTTCTAGAGCTTTTGTAGAAGATCATCCAGAAATTGTAGACAATATGCAAGCTTTATTTAACCAAGATAATGGAACAGGAAGAGTGGTAAGTATTTCAGGTCAAGGATTTTTACATGCTTACGATTATTTAGGAAGATGGTTAAGTGCAGTGCCTAGAGATATTACCAAGCACATAGAAACTACTTTTCCTGGAACTCCAGGAGGTGGAGGTTCTGATTATGCAGCTTTTGTTGCAGCTGGTGCTCCAGGGTTTAGCTTAAGTTCTTTAAGCTGGTCTTATTGGAATTATACATGGCACACAAACAGAGATACGTATGATAAAATTGTTTTTGATGATGTGCAAAACAATGTAATTCTTACAGCAATTTTAGCATATATGGCTAGTGAGGATCCAGAAAGAACATCAAGAGAAAGAATAGTATTGCCAATAAACCAAAGAACAGGAGAACAAAGAACTTGGCCAAAACCACGTTCGCCACAAAGAAAAGGTGGTTTAGATTAAATCTAAAAAAAGTCTCAACAAAAAAAGTCTCATCAATTTGATGAGATTTTTTTTTACAGGTAGTTAAACTACTTTTAATTGTTGATGATTTTAGCAATACTGTTTTGTAATTCAGGAATCACCTCATTTATAAACCAAGGATTTTTCTGAATCCAAAATCTGTTTCTTGGAGATGGATGAGGTAATGCAAAATACTCAGGTAAAAAATCTTTATAATTTTGTACAGTTTCAGTTAATGTTTTTGGTTTGTTTTCTAAATAATATTGCTGAGAATAGTTACCAATTAATATTTTAAGTTTTACATTTTTAAATTGATGCATAACTTTTTCGTGCCATAAAGGAGCACATTCTTTTCTCGGTAATTTATCACCATTTTTTCCTTTTCCAGGATAACAAAATCCTGTTGGTAAAATTGCAAAGTTGTCTGCATTGTAAAAAGTGGTTTCATCAACATTTAACCATTTGCGCAAAACTTTTCCACTAGGATCATCCCAAGCTTTCGATTTTAAATGTGCAATTCTTCCTGGAGCTTGACTTATTAAGAGAATTTTCGAATTTTTATTTGCTGAAATTATAGGATTTGCACCTAAATCTAGTTGAGGTTCACAAAGGGTACAATTTCTAATTTCTTTTAATAATTGTTGCATTACTGTTGTTTAAACATGCTTTTTAAATCATTTGTAAAAGAAGGATAGGTAAAAATTAATTTTTTAAATTGGTCAGTTGTCATTTTATTGTTAATGGCAGTTGCAAAAATATTAATGTTTTCATTGGCTTGTGAGCTTAATAAATGTGCTCCAACAATTTCGTTAGTTCTGGTATTGGCGATAATTTTATACGCATATAATTTTTCATTCGTTTTTTTTGCATTGTACCAATTAGAGGCATCACCTTTGTAAACAGTAATGTTCTTGTAACGTTTTTTTGCTTCTTCTTCAGTATAGCCAACAGTTGCTAAATTAGGGTATGTAAAAACTACAGAAGGCACCAATGGATTTGCAAATTCTTTTGAATTTTCTTTTACAATATTATTTCCAACAATATAACCTTGCAACCCAGAAAGTGGCGTTAATGGTAAGGATTTGCTAGAAACATCTCCACAAGCAAAAACATTTTTATTAGTTTCATTTACTAAAAAATCGTTTACAATAATTCCAGATTCATCATTTTTAATATTAGCATTTTCTAAAGCTAACAATTCAGTTGCAGGTACTCTGCCAGAAGTATTAAAAGCAATATTAGATTTTACAGTTTTCTTTTTTCCTTTTTGTTGATACGTAATTTTAAGGTTTTTCTTCTTTTTTTCTATGGATGAAACTTCGGCATTAAAAATAAAATCAACACCATTTTCTGACATGGATGATACTAATTGATCGACTAAAAACGGATCGAATTGAGATAAGGCTTGCGATCCTCTATCAATCATCGTTACTTTACAACCTAAAGTTGATAATAAATAACAAAATTCCATACCAACATATCCTGACCCAATAAATGTTGCTGATTTCGGAACTTTTTTTAATTTAAAAATATCGTCACTAACTTTTAAATGTTCTGCACCTTTAAATTTTAATTTTCTTGGAGTTAAACCAGAGGCAATCACAAATTTATCTGCTGTAACTCTTTTTCCTTCAACTTCAATCTCGTTTTTGCTCATGAATTTTGGAGATTGATGATACAAATCAATATGTAAACTTGTAAGATTTTCTTCTGTGTTTTTAGGAACTTTTTTAGTAAACTGTTTCTGAAATTTTTGAACATGTTTCCAACTTATTTTGGGAACTTTTTCAATTCCTAAACCTTTTAGTTGTGATGTTTTTTGCATCAAATCCGCAAATTGTAAGAGTACTTTTTTGGGATCACAACCTCTTATGGCACATGTTCCACCAAAAGCTCTTTTGTCTGCAATTGCAACAGAAAGTCCGTTTTTGGCACAAATTTTTGCAGCAGTTTGTCCAGCAATACCACTTCCAATAACAAATACATTATAATGTTTGGTTTCCATAAGGTTTAAGAATTTTTATCAAAAGTAAACCAGAAAAGTAATTTTTATTAATTGGTTTGATAAAATTGTGGACTGATTTACATTTAAAATCAATACATAAATCCAAATAAATACAAAGGAATTATATTCAACCCACCAACTTCCATATCATCTCTAGCCACAAAACTATTTTCGATTCCAAGAATTTGTTTTGTCGATTTATTTTTACCACCAACTTCAAATGTATATTTTTTGTTGATTAAAAAATCACCTTTCTCTGCCAAATGAATTTCGTGAATGTGTTTCATTTGGTTTGCAAAGAATGTTTCTCTTAATGTACCGATTTCTGCTTGTTTTGGTGCTAAAGCATAAATTAAATTGGTGTTGTTTAAATACAGTTTTTCAGGCTTTGTGAGTGCTCCAACACCTTTTGTGGGTTTGTATAATTCTAATACTAAATCTGCTCTGTTTAGCAACTTTATAGCGTTAATCAAAAAAGTTCTGTTAATTCCTAAACGTTCGCTTAACTTTTTAATATTTGGTGTAAAAGGAACACTTTGTGCAATAGCAACTAATAACTTTTTAATTTTTCTAGTTTCTTCATACGCAATATTTTCAACTGCATTAAAATCAGCTTCTATAATTAAATTAATCGTCTGAATTAATTTTAACTCATAACTTTCTAAATTTTCTAAAAAATAAGGATAGTTCCCAAATTTTAAATATTCTTTAAAATACTTAATTGGCGTATCAATTTTTGTGTTAATTTCTCTTGCTATTTTTTTATGATTCGTTAAAATTTCTTCTAAAGAAAAAATTGGCAATTCTTTATCAATTCTAAAATGTAAAAATTCTCTGAATGATAATTCTTTTAAATAATAAGGGACAACTCTTCTGCTTAAATCGGATTCTCCTTTGTAAATTTCTAACATAGAAGAAGAGGTAAATACCGTTTTTAATTTCGGAAATTGATCGTAAATTAATTTTATTTCTCTGGACCAATTTGGGTATTTATGCACTTCATCTAAAAATAAATGAGTGCCACCTTGCAAAACGAATTCTTTTGCTAAATCCACTAAATTATTTTCTAAAAAATACAAATTATCTAAAGAAGCATATAAAGGTTGTGCATCTTCTGGTAAATAGAATTTAATTTTTTGCAATAAAAGTGTTGTTTTACCTGAACCTCTAGCACCTTTTATGGCAATTAGTCTGTTTGACCAATCTATTTTATTGATTAAGTAACGTTCTTTTTCAAAAAGATTCGCTAAAAATAATTCTTGAAGTTCAAATAAAGCAAGCATAATTGTTATTTTTAATAACAAATATACATAAAAAGTGTTATTTAAAATAACAAAATTAGTAATAAATTGTTATTTATAAAAACAATATAAATAAAATATGTTTATGGTTAAAAACAATTTAAATAAAAACTGTTTGTCGTAAAAAAACAATTTACTTTATTATTTCAATGCTAAAGCGTCATTTTCAAAAGCTAAACCATCAAAACCAAATTCTATAAAATTTCTAATATTTTGGTGAGATGTTCCATTTGTATCTTCTAAAACAGTTGCATAATGTTCGCCAAAACAGGCCAAGGTTTCTTCTTTTGTGATTTGTTGATGAATAGCAAATGCAAACAATTTGCAAGACCCAGAATTTTCGCCAGCTTTATTTTTAATGTTTCCGTTTGTAAAGGCTGTTGGTGTAAAACTGTAATGATTTTCAATAACTTGCATGGTTTCTGCAAATAATATTAAATTCGGAGTTGTTTTTAGTTTTGAGAAAAATAGTTTCATTGTATTAAGATTAGGATGTTTTTACAGACCTCACAGGTTTTCAAAACCTGTGAGGTCTAAAATAGTAAGTTTTTTTAACTAATTGAAGTGCCATTTCTTGGTTTTTTTTCTTCATATCTTAAATTGGTAAAATAAACATAATATGTTTGGAATAATTTAGATTACTATCATTTTAGCTGATTTAAATTGAAACAAGATACATTAGCAAAATAGAATTACAAATTATGAATATTTATTTAATTTTCACCTTTATACTTGGTCTATGTAGGGTCTTACGTGTTGGGATTCTAATAAGGCTTTGGCAGTATAAAAGATTGTATCCAAATGCAACGATTGAAGAAGTTAAGAAATTTGAAAAGGAAATTAAGAATAATTATTATTTATTTCCTAAAAACAGAAACGATGAAAAATGACATAATATTAGGAAACCTTCCTTGTCAAATAATTTTACTCGACTTTTTTTCTGGTACAGGTAGTTTTTTACTTAATCTTAAATAAAACCGATTTCTTTGTTATAATTCCATACGTTTTTACGTTATATAAATAGAATGAACAAAAACGATTTTAAAGTTACTATTTTTTCGTTATCAGAACGTTTGTTTCCTTTAGTTGTTCGTTTGTTGGGCGATAAAACGAAGGCAGAAGATGCTATTCAAGAAATAATGATAAAACTCTGGGAGAAAAGAAAAAAGCTCGAAAATCATCCAAACATAAAAGGTTTTGTTTTTTTAACGGCTCGTAATTACTGTTTAGATATTTTGAGAAAAAAACGAATTTTAGTAAATGATGGCGAAATTTATTTAAATCTAGTATCTGATACAAATGAACATTCTCCTTTAGAAAGCCAAGAATTAAACGAAATTATTAACGAGATTTTAAAAAAATTACCAAAACAACAGCGAGAAATTTTTATCATGAGAGATTTAGATGGTTATGAATTTACTGAAATAGCAACCCTTATGAATCTCAAAATAACAAATGTGAGAGTAGTATTATCAAGAGCGAGAAAAACGATTAGTATAGCATTAGAAAAAACGTATAGTTATGAAAGAGGAAACTATTAAAAATCTTTTCGAAAAATATAAAAAGGGAGAAACTTCTTTAAAAGAAGAGGAACAATTGTTTTATAATGTTGGAGAAAATCAACCAGAAATAAAGATTTTAGCTGATTTTGTAAATGAGAATAAAATAGAAACACCTTCTAATTTTAATGATACATTATGGAAATCTTTTGAAAAGAAAACAACTAAAAATAACAACCTCAAAATTGGAATTTTCTCTGCTGCTGCATCTATACTTCTTTTAGTTAGCTTGTACTTTGGCAATTTAAATAAAGATGAGTTAAGTTATGCTGAAAAAGAAGCGTTGTTAAAGGAAGCAAAAAGTATGTTTACAGATGCTGAAGTAAAACAAACAATCCACAATATTATTATTGAAACCGATTTAATAATCGTGTATACAAAAAAAGAATAAATAACAATTTAACAAAGTTTATCAATTATTAAAAACTAACAAACAATGAAAAAAATATCAGTTGCTTTAATTATAATGATTTTTACTATTTCATCAATTCAAGCTCAAAAAGAAAAAGATAAAAAAGATCGAAAAGAAGAACTTATTGTAAAGTTAAGAGAAGGCGCAAAACCAATTATATATGTTGATGGAAAGATCTTTGATTTCCCAATGGAATTAATTGATCAAAGTAAAATTGAATCCGTATTTGTTGTTAAAGGTGCAGATGCAAAAACAAAATATAAGGCTCCTGATGGAGTTATTTTAATTACAACAAAAAGTTTTGAATTAATTAAAATTTCTGAGGAGTCAATAACAAAGAATTACAAAATAGAAAGTAAAAACGATCCAATTGTAATTGTTGACGGAAAGGTCGTAGATAAAAATATTTTAGAGGAACTGAAAACTGAAACAATTGATAAAATGCAAGTTATAAAAGGAGAAGAAGCATTAAAGAAATACAATGCTCCAAATGGTGTTATTATAATTACTACTAAAAAGAGATAATTTTATAATAGGTAAGTTTCCTTTAAAGGGTAAAAATCAACTACATAAAGTTCATTCATAAACTTTATGTAGTTGATTTTCCATTTTGCTAAACTTTAAAATCTTCGACAAGCTCAGATGGACAAATGTTATTTTTATTGGATTTTGTAATCAGAATTATAATTATTTATCTCTAAAAACAATTTAATCTGACAATGTCTGGCTGAGCTTGTCGAAGTCTAATTAAGTTTTCTGGTTTTATATAGCCATGAAAGCCATAGAACTTGATAATTATACCATTCTCAAGTTAAAAAACCTATTTCTTCCCTTCAACAATCACAACAATTTCACCTTTTGGAGGTTTAATTGTGTAATGTTCTAAAACTTCAGTAGCAGTTCCTCTTATGGTTTCTTCGAACATTTTTGTGAGTTCTCTAGATACTGAAACTTGCCTGTCAGCACCAAAATACTCTATAAAATGGGCTAAAGTTTTCACTAATTTATGAGGCGATTCGTAAAAAATCATCGTTCTTTTTTCTTCGGATAAAAGCAAAAAACGTGTTTGTCTTCCTTTTTTTACGGGTAAAAAACCTTCAAAAATAAACTTATCATTTGGCAAACCAGAATTTACCAAAGCTGGCACAAAAGCAGTGGCTCCAGGCAAACAATCTACTTCAATATTATTTTCTACACAAGCTCTGGTTAGTAAAAAACCAGGATCAGAAATGGCAGGAGTTCCAGCATCAGAAATTAAAGCACACGTTTCGCCATTTTTTAATCGGTTTATGATTCCTGTAATCGATTTATGCTCATTGTGCATATGATGACTGTGCATTTGTGTAGCAATCTCAAAATGCTTTAAGAGTTTTCCACTTGTTCTTGTGTCTTCTGCTAAAATAAAATCGACTTCTTTTAAAACACGAATTGCTCTAAAAGTCATGTCTTCTAAATTGCCAATTGGAGTTGGTACTATATATAATTTACTCATATTGTGTTGTATTAATAGTCTAAAGAAGACCCAAAATCATTATTTTGATGCAAAAAATGCATATCTAAATCTTGTAGAGAATCAGAAAACGAATGCAAGTTTTCATTTTCGCTAATAATTTTATCAATGGTTTCAGTAGCTTTTTTAAAGCGTGTTTCTTTATCACCTTTTAATAAAATATAGTTGCAATTGTGTTTTTTTAAAGCGTTTTCAAAAGCGTTAAACATTTCTAAACGCAATTCTGGTCTGTCTCTTAAATCGTCTTCCTCCCAAGGCGTATCTATATACGTTAGCAAATATAAATCGTATTTATTTTTTTTGGCAGCTTTGTTTAAATTTTCATCCACAAAACCTCCATAAAATTCTTCTGAATATACTTTGGTTTCAAGCAAATCTGTATCGCAAATTAAAACTTTATCGGCTTTTTTTGCTAACTTATTTTCCAGTTTCATTTGTCCAATTGCAATCGGAATTAAATCTTCAGCTTCACACGTTTTACGTTCGTTATTCCATTTTTTTTGTAAATAATCGCGTGCAAATTCTGGTGCCCAAACAGTATTGTAATAACGAGCTAATTGTTTAGAAAGTGTTGTTTTTCCTGTAGATTCTGGTCCAAATAAAACAACTTTTACGAGGTTGATAGGTTTTTGTCTAAGCTTTTTTTCCATGCTAAATAGCCAAATATGGCAATAAATGTAAATCCTAAATATTGTAGGCTTGTAAATGTAAATCCTTTATAAAAATATAAAGGTATAGAAATGATGTCTCCTACAATCCAAAAAAGCCAGTTTTCTACTTTTCGTTTTGCCATTAACCACATCCCTACAAAGAAAATTGCTGTAGTAAAAGTATCAACATAAGCAACCCAAGAAGTCCATTTATCAAAATAAATATACACAAAATACACAAAGAGAATAGTTGCTAAGAAGATTAAAATAGCAATTTTATGTTCTTTTTTTGTGGTTTTAGAAATTGGAGTTACTCGAATTTCATCTACTTTACGAGTCCAAATATACCAGCCATAAATACTCATGATAAAATAGTAGGCATTTATCATCATATCGCCTAAAAGTTCCCATTTTAAAAGGAGATACACAAAGATACTTGTGCTGATCATTCCTGTTGGGAAAACCCAAATTTTATTTTGTTTAGAAAACCAAACTGATAAAAAACCAAATAGTACAGCAATAATTTCTAAAGTTATATCTATTACAGAGTATTCTTTATATTGACCAAAAAAGAAATCGAAAATTTCTGTCATTTAATTTGTGAATGTTGGAACTTCAAAAGTAAGGAGATATTTTGTTTTTATCATTTTAGAATTTCATTAAACACAGTTTTCTTAAAATATTTAAAATGATAATTATTATAATACTCTTAAAAAGTTGTAAAAAAATATATTTTGTACGTATATTTGTACATATTAAAATACAAAATTATGCAAATTACAACTGTTTCAGATTTTAGAAAAGATATGAAAACCTATTTAAATAATGTTGTCAAAAACTTTGAAACTTTGCTTATAAATCGAGGTAAAGACTCAGGTATTGTAGTAATGTCTTTGCAGGAATACAATTCCTTAATGGCAACAAATCACGAATTGTCCTCTAGAAAAAATGAATTACGATTAGATTCAGCGATTGATAAACTTAAAAATAATGCAACTTTCGAAAAAGATTTAATTCAAGATTAATATGAAATATATTTTCGTTGATGAATCTTGGGAAGACTATTTATATTGGCAAAAAACCGATAAAAAGAAAGTCAAAAAAATAAATGAACTATTAAAAGATATTGCTAGAAACCCTTTTGACGGAATTGGAAAACCTGAACCTTTAAAACATAAATATGCTGGTTTTTGGTCGAGAAGAATTGATAGTGAACATCGTTTAATTTATCAATATAGAGAAAATGAAATCTTAATAGCAAAATGTAGATTTCATTATGATTGAAAACTCAATCTTGAATCCGAAATTTTAAACCTTGAATAATCAAAAAGCAAACACACAAGTAAATCCTTCAAATTCCAAAAATTCAACACTATAAGCAGTAGTTTCTCCATCAAAACGAATTTCTCCAGTAGTTTTTGCATCAGCAAATTTAAAATCGGCAACATAAATATGATGTAGAAAAAGTAGTTTTTTCTTCCCATAAATTTTATATAAACTCTCTTTTGCTCCCCAAACAATGGTTAATTTGCTAATTAAAGCATCATGATTTGCAATGGTTTTGTATTCCTTAAAAGGTGTAAATTTATGTGCGATTTTTAAGATTTTATCACGCTGTTTTTCAATATCAATACCAACTTCGGTTTCTGTAGAATATATAATGGCAGTAAAATTAAAAGAATGTGTGATAGAAATAAATCGGTTATTATTGAGATGAGGTTTTCCAAATTCATCATAAATCAAATCAGCATCTGTTAAATTGATTTCTTTCAATAAATGTCTTATGCTCAAAAAACCTTTTTGATGTACATCAGATTTCATAGAATTAAAACGAGCTTCATTACTTTCAGTAAGTGAAATCCCAGTTTTTAATTCGGCTATAGTTTCCTCAATTTTCCAAATAAAAACTTTGGTTTTTGAGCTGATAGTTAATGTTTTGTAAAGACCCATAATTTTTAATTTCTATGTTGTAACTTTGCAGTCGCAAAAAATAGATTATAAATATACAAAATATGAGCACAAAAACAGCGTACGTACCTTACAAAGTAAAAGATATTTCTCTAGCAGATTGGGGAAGAAAAGAAATGGATTTGGCAGAAGCAGAAATGCCAGGATTAATGTCTTTAAGAGAAGAATATGGAGATTCGCAACCTTTAAAAGGCGCAAGAATTGCAGGATGTTTACACATGACAATTCAAACTGCTATTTTAATTGAAACGTTACAAGCTTTAGGTGCAGAGGTTACTTGGAGTTCTTGTAATATTTTTTCTACACAAGACCAAGCTGCTGCTGCAGTTGCTGCTGCAGGAACACCAGTGTATGCTTGGAAAGGAATGAATGAAGAGGAGTTTGATTGGTGTATTGAGCAAACCTTATTTTTTGGTGAAGATAGAAAACCATTAAATATGATTTTAGATGATGGAGGAGATTTAACCAACATGGTTTTAGATCGTTATCCAGAATTGGCTGCAGGAATTAATGGTTTATCAGAAGAAACTACAACTGGAGTTCACAGATTATACGAAAGAGTAAAAAACGGAACATTGCCAATGCCAGCAATTAATATTAACGATTCTGTTACAAAATCTAAATTCGATAATAAATATGGTTGTAAAGAATCTGCAGTAGATGCAATTCGTAGAGCAACAGATATTATGTTAGCAGGAAAACGTGTAACTGTTTGTGGTTATGGAGATGTTGGTAAAGGAACAGCAGCTTCTTTTAAAGGAGCAGGTTCAATCGTTACTGTTACAGAAATCGATCCTATTTGTGCATTACAAGCTGCCATGGACGGTTTTGAAGTTAAGAAATTAGAAACTGTTGTGGCAACTTCAGATATTATTATTACCACTACAGGAAACAAAGGAATAGTTAGAGGAGAGCATTTTGAAGCAATGAAAGACAAAGTTATTGTTGCAAACATTGGTCATTTTGACAATGAAATTGATGTTCCTTATTTAAACAAAAACAGTGAAAAAGTAGAAATCAAGCCACAAGTAGATAAATATAACATCAACGGAAAAGATATTATTTTATTGGCAGAAGGTCGTTTGGTAAATTTAGGATGTGCAACTGGTCACCCAAGTTTTGTAATGAGTAACTCATTTACAAACCAAACTTTGGCGCAAATGGAATTGTGGAACAACGCAGATGCTTATGAAAATAAAGTATACATGTTACCAAAACATTTAGATGAAAAAGTAGCATTTTTACATTTGGCAAAAATAGGCGTAGAATTAACAGAATTGAGCAAAGACCAAGCAGATTATATTGGTGTAACTCAAGCAGGTCCTTTTAAGCCAGAGCATTATAGATATTAGTATTTAGAGTTTTAGTCGTTAGCAATTAGTGGCTAAAAATTAGATTTGTCATTTCGAAATGAGCCTTTTTAGGCGATTGAGAAATCTCATAAAATGTTAAAACCTTTCCATTAACTTGGAAAGGTTTTTTGTTTTTCTAAATAATTCTAAAGAATACAATTTCCACACAGTTTGTCATTAAGGAAGAATCTTTTTTTATTTGGGCGTTTTAACAGGCTTTCCACTATATCTTTTTTGAGAAAAACAAAAAAGGATGTCGTTTCAATCCTTAACGCGAATTTTCAGCATTTTTAAAAGAGAATTGTCACATCGAGTGAATTTGATTTTTCATCAAATTTGTATCGAGATGTTTTTTGGAGTTTTTAAATCTAATTTCGAAAAAATTTACTTCATTCTTCCTGCAAGGTTTCAAAAACCTTGTAGGTATAATTCCAAAAAGAGGATTAGATTGAAATACCTACAAGGTTAAAAAAAACCTTGCAGGATAATCGTTTTTTAATAATTAGAAATTGATTTTCATTATTATAATTTTAGAGCGGTAATTTTAAGGTTACTTTTTAGTATTTTGCACCAACTTAACCAATTAACCAAAAATGCAACCAACCAAAAGATTAGGTTTACTTCTAGGTCCAATATTATTTTTCTTAATCCAGTTTTTACCATTAACATTAATTTCAGAAAAAGCAGATGCAGTAATTGCAGTTGCCATTTGGATGGTTATTTGGTGGATTACAGAAACCGTAAATATTGCAGTGACAGCTCTGTTACCATTAATTTTATTCCCATTATTAAAAATAATGGATATTGCAGATGTTGGTGCAAACTATGGAAGTCCAATTATCTTTTTATTCTTTGGTGGTTTTGTGTTGGCTTTGGCTTTAGAGAAAGTGAATCTGCATAAAAGAATCGCATTAAATATTGTAAAACTTACAGGCACAACTCCAGAAAAAGTTGTGTTAGGTTTTATGCTGGCAACTGCTTTTATGAGCATGTGGATTAGCAATACAGCATCTACAGTTGTCATGTTGCCCATTGCAATTTCTGTAATTCGATTGCTGATAAAAGATGAAGATGGATTTACAAAAGGCGATAAAAATTTTGCATTAAGCATTATGTTGGGAATCGCTTTTGGCGCAAATGCAGGTGGAATTGCCACCGTTATTGGAACACCACCAAATTCAGTTTTAATAGGATTGTTAGAAAATCAATATAACATACAAATCTCTTTTTTAACGTGGATGAGTTTTGGTTTACCATTTTCAATATTAATGATTATTGCCGTTTATTTAGTGCTGGTAAAATGGATGTTTCCTTGTAAAGAAATTGTGTTTACATCTTCTGCAAACTTAATATCAGAAGAAATTAAAAAGTTGGGAAAAATATCCAAAGAAGAAAAAAGAGTGTTAACCATTTTTGGAATTACCGTTTTTTTATGGATTACAAGAACCATTATCAATTCTATTTTGCCAGAATTAAAATTATCAGATACTATAATTAGTTTAATTGGGGCAGTTTCTTTATTTGCAATTCCTATGAACTTTAAAAAAGGGAATTTTATTTTAGAATGGAATGATACTCAAAAATTAGCTTGGGGAATATTACTGCTTTTTGGAGGAGGTTTGGCACTTGCAAAAGGAATGGATTCCAGTGGAATTGTAGCTTTAATTACAGATACAATTGCAACAGGAAATTTCAACATTCTATTCACAGTTTCGCTATTAATTATTTTGATGTTGTTTATGACAGAATTAATGAGTAATGTTGCCTTGGTTGCTGTTTTGGCGCCAGTGGTTGCAGGGATTGCAGTTGGATTAAATATTCCGATTTTAAACTTGTTAATTCCTGTAACCATGGCAAGTAGTTGTGCATTTATGTTGCCAATGGCAACGCCTCCAAATGCCATTGTTTTTGCAAGTGGTTATGTAAAAGTAAACGAAATGGTAAAAGCAGGTATTTTCTTAAATATCATTGCAGTTGTTTTGTTAATCTTGTATTATCAATTTGTAATTCCGTTGTTTTTTTAACGGTTTCATTTTTCAATTTTATAAAATATTGATTTTCAAAACATTGAAAATTGTTAATTAGTTCTTTTAATATTAACATTTACCAATTGCTTTTTCTTGTAATTTTAAAGTGTGAAATCAGGTAAGGTAAATTTAGTAGAAAAGTCTAAAAAAAGCTATAGAGTTGCGCGTCCAAAACAGACGGGTTTCTCTAGTCCTGCAACACATTACACAGAACCAAGAATCGATTTAAATGCTGAATTAATTACAAATCCGTCAGCAACTTTTTACGTAAGGGTTATCGATAATAGCTTTCAAGATTTTGATATTTTAGAGAACGATGTTCTAATCGTAGACAAATCATTAACTCCAAAAAATAACCAATTGGCAGTTGTTGTAAAACAAGACGCTTTTCAAATTGAAAGAATTGATACAAACTCGAAAGAAGAAA
This sequence comes from Polaribacter sp. Hel_I_88, assembly GCF_000687935.1. NCBI lineage: Bacteria > Pseudomonadati > Bacteroidota > Flavobacteriia > Flavobacteriales > Flavobacteriaceae > Polaribacter > Polaribacter sp. Hel_I_88. The sequence goes on from NZ_JHZZ01000001.1 coordinate 1,961,853, forward strand.
TTCAACTTTGGGGAGTTATTACCTATGTTATAAAATCTGTTTTATGATTGCTTTAGTAGATTGTAACAGTTTTTATGCTTCTTGTGAGCAGGTTTTTAGACCTGATTTACAAGGAAAACCTGTGGTGGTTTTAAGCAATAATGATGGTTGTGTAATTGCTGCCAACAAAGAAGCAAAAGCGTTGGCACACATCCCAATGTTTCAACCTGTTTTTAAAATTAAAGAAGTTTTAAAAGCAAATAATGTTACCTGTTTTTCATCCAACTATACCTTATATGCAGATTTATCTCAAAGAGTAATGGATACTTTACGAGAATTTTCGCCAATTGTAGAGGAATATAGTATAGATGAAAGTTTTGTAGATTTATCTCATTTTGATGTGGATGAACTAGAAGAAATTGCACATAAAATTAAAGAAACTGTGCATAAAAATACAGGAATTCCGGTTGGAGTAGGAGTTGCCAAAACAAAATCGCTCTCAAAAATGGCGAATAAATATGCCAAGAAAATTCCAGCAAATAATGGAGTTTATGTAATTGATTCCGAAGAAAAAAGAAGGTTTTTATTACAAAATAATAGCGTTAAAGATATTTGGGGAATTGGACGTAAACATACAATTCGCGTAGAAAAAACGGGAGCAAAAACAGCGTTAGATTTTGCTGAAACTAATTTAGCTTGGGTTCGCAAAGAAATGACAGTAGTTGGTGAGCGTTTATGGAGAGAACTCAATAATTTTCCTTGCCACACAATGGAAGTTGAAATTGCCACCAAAAAAGGAATTGGCACTGCAAAATCTTTTGGTTATAAACTCACAGAATACAGTTTAATTGAAGAAGCAACTAGTTATTATGTAGCAGAAGTTGCAGATTTATTGCGTCAACAAAACTCGGCTGCTACTTATTTAGAAGTTTTTTTACAAACCAATAGTTTTAGCAATACAGATCATCAATATTATAAGAAAATTATCATCACTTTAGAGATGCCTACCAATAGTACAATTAAGTTAACACAAGAAGCTATTAAAGGATTAAGGCAAATTTTTATACAAGGATATCGCTATAAAAAAGTAGGTGTTCATTTATTTGGTTTAGTACCAGATTCAGAAATTCAAACCAACTTATTTTATCAAGAGCAAAAAAGCGAAAGTAAAAAACTCACAAAAGCAATTGATGCTTTAAACAGTAAGTTTGGTAAAAATAAAGTAAAATTAGCCTCTGTTGGTAACAGAGAAAGTGAATGGGCTTTGATTAAAGAACACAGAAGCCCAAGATTTACCACACAATGGAAAGAGCTTTTAACAATTGGGAAAATTAAATAAGTATTGGTTTGCTTTTTTTAACTAATAAATTCATTTATTTTTTCCTTTGGGATAAAACCCATTAACATTAAATAAACTCCACAAACAATTAAAATAATGCCCATTACTTTTTTTACGCGATAAATAACAGCAGGTGTCATTTTACTTTTAAGCTGTTTTGCTAAAAATATTTTGCCTAAATCTGTTATAAAATAACCGAGAATAATGGTTGCAAAATACCAGAAAATAGCATTTTGATCCATATTTAAAGTTGGGCCAATTACTAAAACTGTGCCTAACCAAAAAGCTAAAACGCCAATATTTATAAAATTTAAAAAATAGCCTTTAAAAAATAATTTCAGATAATTATTTTGCACAATTGGTACTTCAATAGCTTTGGCAGATGCTATATCTTGCTTTTTATTTGCCCTATCAAAATAGCTGATTAAACCGTAAATAATTAAAACCAAACCGCCAATAAAAAACAATCTTGGGTCGTCTTTTATTTTTTCTAACAAAGATCTACTGCCATAATAAGCGATTAAAATAAAGGAAATATCTCCGAAAATTACACCTAAATCAAAAATAATAGCAGCTTTTGCACCTTTTAAAATACTGGTTTGTATCAGCATAAAAAAAACAGGGCCAATCATAAAAGCCATGAAAAAACCAATTAGTAAAGCATTTTTGAAATCGTAAATATCCATAGTTTAAAAATACTGCTTTTTGTTTGAAGAATAAAAAAAGGATGTGAAAAACATCCTTTATAAATTTTATTTTGATGTTTATCTATAGGTTTAATTTTTACAATTAAACAGGTACACAAATAAACAATTCCTAACTTCTAAACATCATCAAAATCAATAGAAATTGTTGGGGTTGTTGGGTGTGCTTGGCAAGCTAAAACAAAACCTTCTTCAACTTCACTGTCTGTTAATATTGAGTTCTTAACCATTACAGCTTTTCCATCAGTAACTTTACACAAACAAGAACTACAAACACCACCTTGACAAGAATAAGGAGCATCTAAATTATTGCGCAAAGTTGCTGCCAAAATATCATCAGTTTGTTGCATTGTAAACGTAGTTTCTTCATCATCTAACAATACTGTTATTTGTGTAGTTCCTTCTTTTACTTCAGCCAAAGCTTCTTCATCAACAGAAACCGTAAACAGCTCAAAATGAATATTTTCTTTATCAATTTTGTTGCTTTCTAAAGTGCTAGAAACCTCATGAATCATTTCTTCTGGGCCACATAAAAAAGCGGCATCAAAAGTGGTTTCTTTGTACATGTTTTTTACAAAATAATTGGTAACACTTTTATCAATTCTACCTCTTAATTGATTTTTAACTTCCTCTCTACTAAAAATATAATGCAATTTAAAGTTGTTTGGAAAAGACTCTTTCAACGCATTTAATTCGTCATAAAAAATAGTGTCAGCAGCAGTTTTATTTCCATAAACCAATGTAAAATTCGATTTTGGTTCACTTTCTAAAACTGTTTTTACCATCGATAAAATTGGTGTAATTCCAGAACCAGCAGCAAAAGCAATATAGTTTTTTTTGGGTTCAGCATTTAACAAAAAGCGCCCTTCAGGAGCTGTAATTTCAATTTCATCGCCTGCTTTTAAAACAGAAGTTGCATAGGTAGAAAACATGCCATTGTCTACAGTTTTGATAGCTACTCTAATATCGCCACTTTTTGGAGTAGAACAAATAGAATATGCTCTTCGAACTTCTTCGCCATTAATTGTTGTTTGTATGGTAATGTATTGACCAGCTGTAAAACTAAACTCCTCTTTTAAGTTTGTAGGAATGTCAAATAATACAGAAACCGCGTTTGCGGTTTCTTTTTTAACTTCTTTGATATGTATTTTGTGAAAATCTGCCATAAATATGTTTAAACTAAATTCTTTGCAATTAAATATTCAGCTATTTGAACTGTGTTTGTTGCAGCACCTTTGCGTAAGTTATCTGCAACTATCCACAAATTTAAGGTTTTTTCTTGAGATTCGTCTCTTCTAATTCGTCCAACAAAAACTTCATCTTTGTCATGGGCATTTATGGGCATTGGATATACGTTATTTGCCAAATCATCTTGTACAACAACTCCAGGAAAATCATTTAAAAGTTGACGAACTTCAGTCAAATCAAAATCGTTATGAAATTGTACGTTTACAGCTTCAGAATGCCCACCAGCAGTAGGAATTCTAACAGCAGTTGCAGTAACTGAAAAGGAATCGTCGCGTAAAATTTTCTTAGGTTCTTTTACCAATTTCATTTCCTCTTTTGTGTAACCGTTTTCAAGAAAAATATCACAATGAGGCAAAGCATTTCTACCAATCTTATGAGGATATGCCATTTCTCCATCAATGCCAGCTTCTTCATTATCCAATTGCTGAACCGCTTTTACACCAGTTCCAGAAACAGACTGATAGGTAGAAACCACCAAACGTTTCATTTTGTATTTTGCATGCAAAGGCGCCAAAGCCATTACCAATTGAATTGTAGAACAGTTTGGATTTGCAATAATTTTGTCATCCGCAGTTAAAACATCACCGTTAATTTCTGGAACAACCAATTTTTTGTCTGCATCCATTCTCCAAGCAGAAGAATTATCGATAACAGTTGTGCCAACTTCCGCAAATTTTGGTGCCCATGTTAAAGAGGTTTCTCCACCAGCAGAAAATAAAGCAATATCTGGTTGCATTTTTACAGCGTCTTCTAAAGTTACAATGGTAAATTCTTTTCCTTTGTATAATAATTTTTTTCCAGCAGATCTTGCAGAAGCTACAGGAATAAACTCTGTGATTGGTAAATTACGCTCTTCTAAAACTCTCAACATTACTGTGCCAACCATTCCAGTTGCACCAACTACAGCTACTTTCATTGCTTTTATATTTAGTATTTTTTATATTTCTGTTTTTACAGAAAAAACAATTTATTTTTTTTGAGAAAAACTAAAAAAGCGTTTTCTCGTGTGCAAATATGAGGACAAATAAAAATATGACCATTATTTTAATAAATATTTACCAATATAATTCCTGTTGTTTAAAATTTAACAAGTTGATATAATTTTATCATTATAATTATTATTTGGAGCTATTTCCAGCTTTCAGCACTCGCTTTTTTTTATGCTGAATTTATTTCGGCATCCGTTCATATTTAGAACAAATTTAATTATAGCCAACAGATACTGAATCGAGTTCAGCATAAAAAAAGAGCTCAAACATTAGCCTGTTTTGAGCGCAGTCGAAAGGCTTTAATCTGGGCTAGACTAGTTTGTTGGCTTTTTGAATCTACGAAATCTAAAAGCTGATATTCAAAAATACACGTTAAAACTATCATCACACACTTTTGTTTTTTAGACCTTTTGGGAGAAATCACATAAAGTTTTAATTTTTGTTGGAAATTAGTTTATGAGTTTTGCTTCTATAAATTGGGTCAGTTCTTAATTGATTCGCAAAGACGAGTTTTTATTGCTTTTTAGTAATTTTCTTTGAAAACTCGTATAATTCGTATCAAAAAAAGATAAAAATTGTAATTTTGCATTCTTATTATTAATCATAAACTAAAATTAGTATAGCATGCAACTGTACAATAAGTTAAGCGCCATTGAACGCGCAGAATTAATTGATAAAGCTGGTAAAGACAGACTTACCATTTCTTTTTATCAATATCACAAAATAGAAAATCCACAATTATTTAGAAATAAGTTGTTCCTAGAATGGAATCCTTTAGATGTTTTGGGTAGAATTTACGTTTCTTACGAAGGGATTAATGCTCAACTTTCTGTACCCTCAGAAAATTTTTATGCGCTAAAAGAACAACTAGATGCTATTTCCTTTTTAAAAGATATTCGTTTGAATGTTGCTATAGAGCAAGACAATAAATCGTTTTTAAAACTAAAAGTAAAAGTAAGAGACAAAATTGTTGCAGATGGTTTAAATGATGAAACGTTTGATGTTACCAACAAAGGTGTGCATCTAAACGCAAAAGAATTCAATGAAATGTTAGCAAATCCTGATACTGTTTGTGTAGATATGCGAAACCATTATGAAAGTGAAATCGGGCATTTTGATGGAGCTGTAACTCCAGATGTTGATACCTTTCGTGATTCTTTAGATATTATAGAGGCTGATTTAAAAGACAACAAAGAAGACAAAAATTTGTTGATGTATTGTACAGGTGGAATTCGATGCGAAAAAGCTTCTGCTTACTATAAACATAAAGGTTTTAAAAACGTTTTTCAACTTGAAGGTGGTATTATAGAATACACACGTCAAGTAAATGAAGAAAATATTGAAAATAAATTTATTGGTAAAAATTTTGTGTTCGATCATAGAAGAGCAGAAAAAATTACAGAAGATGTAATTTCCAACTGTCATCAATGTGGAAAACCTTGTGATACACACACAAATTGCGCTAATGAAGGTTGTCATTTACTATTTATACAGTGTGATGCCTGTTCAGAGAAGATGGAAAATACTTGTTCTACAACTTGCCAAGAAATAATTCAATTGCCTTATGAAACGCAAAAAGAATTAAGAAAAGGGAAACACGCTAGTAATAAAATATTCAAAAAAGGGCGTTCTAAATTGCTTAAATTTAAGAATTAACGAGTAAAAATTAAGGAAAACTCACTGTTAAAAAAATGATTCAAAACAGTGAGTTTTTGTTTAACTTTAATCTTCTCTTTTAAAGTTGATATTTATTATTTCGTAGTAATGAGGCTAAATCTATAAACCTTACAGTTGTTAAAATTGTTGAGACTTATAGTAAGTATGCTAATAAAAATCGTGATTATTTTAAACTTTTGTTTTTAATCCTGTTATTTAAATTCAGCAGTAAAAGCATTTAAGTGGTGTTCTAAAAATACATTCCCAGCTTTTATAATTCCTTCATTATATTTTTTAGGATCTACTGGTATTACAGTAGTTTTTGATGATGTTTTATTATCGGCTTCGTATAGTTTTCCAAAATAAGTGTCAGTTCCAATAAAATCTACATCACTTTTAGTATAACTTTGTATTACTTTTTTATCAATTACATTTTCTATAGTAAAATCTTTTTTCAAAACGCCAGTATAAACTGACTCTGCACTTCCACCAATCTTATATTTTCCACAAACAAAAGAAATACTATTTGCTCCTGTAACATATTCTACTTTTTTTCTGAAAAATAAACTTTTATCGTTACTTTTTGCAGAAATTGCTTCATTTGCCACCAAGCTTAATTGTGTTTTAATTTTAATGTTTGCTGCTGTTCCTTGAAACGCATATGCATCTTTCATAAAAAACACATACAAATCTACAGCTACAACTACAGCATCATCCATGTCTTTAGATAAATTTTGTGGTGTTTTATCCAAGCCAGCAAGTTTTTCAGAAATTAATTTCCCTACTTTGGTTTTTTCTAAATAATAAAAATCAAAACCTGCAGGAGTTGCAGAAATTAAACCTGGTTTGTCTGGTGGCGTTACTATAATTGGTCCACTAGCTTTGGTCCAACCTTCATACGTTTCTGTTTTGCCAGCAACATCTGCAGTAATAATTTCAAATCCATTCGCTGTTAATTTGGTTATAAAATCATCATATAAAGTATTTGTTATTGTTTGAAAATTGTTTTCGTTAACATTTCCAAGACCTACCATTAATTCTGCAGTTGCATCACCTCTTACGCCTTTATCTCTAAACAAACTTCCACCAGAATTCTTTTTTTGTTTTTCATTATATAATTGAAAGTTTACCGAAAAATTAGAGATGTAAATTTTTTTTGATTTCTTTTTTAATTTGTTTAACCCAAAAGTTTCTTCTTTAGGTTTAAAATCGCCAAGTTCTTGACTAACTATTGCTGTATTTGAAATTAATAAATACAAAAACAAGGCAATTTTTAGATATAGTATTTTTTTCATTTGTAAAATAATTTAAAATTATAATACAATATTATCAAGTTTGATAATTAAATGAAATACGTCATTTGACGTATATTTTATTTAATGAAATCTCTAATTAATTATAAATAATGGATTGGTTTAATTTTCCAACCATTTCCTGAAATCAGCAGTTGTAGAAGAACTCGTCATTACTTTTTCTTTGTAATTTTTGATAGAAATCAATAATCTGTTTTTAAAATGACTTTCTATTTTTTCTATAAAATCGATGTTCACGATTTCACTTCTATTAATTTTAAAGAATTTCTTTGGATTGAGTTGCTCGTAAATACTGCCTAAATTTTGAGAAATTGTATGTCGTTTTCCAAGATTATCGATCACCAAACAAAAATCTCCAGAGGCAGAAATTAACCCAATATCTGTTGCATTTAATAGTTGAATTCCGGAATTTTTTTTAATGACAAATCGTTTTTTATAGGTGGTGTATTCGTTTTGTAAAGCCGTTTTTAAAGCATCAATTGTAGTAGTATTTAACGGATTGTAATCACCTTTATTAAATAAAGATTGATATTTATAAATTGCTTTATCAAAATCGTCTTGAGAATAAGGTTTTAAGATATAGGCAATTCCATTGGTGTTAAATGCTTGAAATAAAAATTCATCATGAGCAGAGCAAAAAATAATAGGAGTGTCAGTTTTTATCTTGTTGAATAAATCAAAAGAAATACCATCTAATAACTGAATGTCAGAAAGAATAAAATCAAAAGAATCTTCTTGCAATAATTTTTCTCCATCAGCAATACTTCTTCCCCAAGAATGAGAAATTTTTATATCGTAAAAAGTATCTAAACATTTTATGAGTTTTTGATATGCAGGTATTTCGTCTTCTAAAATTAAAATATTCATTTTATTTTTCTTTTTGCAAGGGGTTGAAACCCCTTGTTAGCCTTGTAATTTTATGATTGGAATAAAAACTTCAAATTTTTTGTCCATATTGTGCACTTGAATTTTTTCATTTGATAACAATTTGTAACGAGCTCTCAAATTGTTTAAACCAGTTCCAAAAGATTCTTCTTTAGATTGTAAAGTAGCTTTTGAGTTTGTAATAATTAACCAACCTTCATTGATTAAAATAGAAGTTTTTATGATGTTCTTTCCATCAGATTTATTGTGTTTTACCACATTTTCTAACAAACTTTGCAAAGCACCTGTGGGTATAAATTTATCAACCAAAGAAATATTTTTTTCGATAACAAATTCATAATCATTACCAAATCTGGTTTTTATCAAAAAAATATAATTTTCAGCGAATTCAATTTCGCTGGCAAGTTCCATAACTTCTGCGTCTTTTGTTTTGATTAAATACCTATAAATTAAAGACAATTTATTAATATATTCTTTTGCTTTTGTGGGATTGCTGTCAATTAAACTATCTAATGTATTTAAATTATTGAATAAAAAATGAGGATTTATTTGAGAACGTAATAATTTAAGTTCGTTCTCTTTTTGCTGTTTTTGAGTTTCTAACAATTCTTGCTGCCCTTCATAAAATTTTTTGATTAATAGAATTCCAAGTGGAAGTCCAATCATATCAACAGCATTGTACAAGCCATCATTTAAGTAAGAAAGTGTGTTTTTAATACTGCTTAAATTGCCTCCTGCACTATATCTACCAATTACATTATCTAAAGTTCCAACTAAAGTTAAGAGCAATAAACTAGCTATAAAGAATAAAAAGTAGTTTTTTCTTTTTACTAAAAAAGCGGGCACAATTTTTTGAATAAAGATTAAAATAACAATAATTGACAAAATTGTACTTGCAGGAAAATCGATTATATATTCGATTAATTTATTATTTTCTCTATAGTAATCAAAACATCCTAAAATAATAGTAGTTCCAAAAACAATGGCAAGAATTATCCAATCAGATTTATTTAATTTCGTATTCATAATTTGATTTTTTAATCAGTAGTCATAAATAAACCTGTTAAGATTACATAAAACATTTTTACAAACTTAAAGATTATTTATTTTCCATTTTTTAACACCCAACTCCTAACTATCATCATTTATTCTATCTTGTTCATCTCTATTTGTATTTCTGTTAGATTTTTTCTTTCCAAATCGATCTCCAAAACTATACGTTAAACGAAACTGAATGTTTTGTCTAGAACCATTACTTTCAACTGCAGCAGCTCCATTTCCATAATCAATAGTACCTACAAAACCTCTGTTTAGCATTTTGTTAAAACCAAGATTAGCTTTTAATGTATCATCCAAAAAAGTTTTACCGAAAGAAAAATCCAGTTCTGCAAACCAATCTACTTCAATTTGATCCTCTAAAGCCCCAGTTCCATAATTTCCACTCAATTCAAAATTAATATCCCAAGGCAATTCGTAGCTTGCTTGTAAAAACCAAATTAAGTTCCATTTGTTTAAATCGATGCCAAAAGTTGATGATTGATAATCTGTATTTGTTACGATGATTCCTGTATAACCTTCCAAACCATCCGTAAAATCTACTGGCGCAAATAATCTAAAATTCCAATTTTCATTATTTTCTACATTTACAACTTGTTGCCTAATTTGTGCAGTTTGGTTGTCTTGTTTAATCAAATCGAAAATAGTATCATCTGTTTTACTATACCCAATTGTGAAAAATGGTTGCCCTTCATACGTTAAATTAAATTGATAATTATTGGTGTAAGAAGGTGTTAGTCTTTGGTTTCCTTGACTTGCAGAAAACGGATCTAAAAATGTTTGAAACGCATTTAAGCTACTGTATGAGGGTCTTTGAATTCTATAACTATAAGATAAACTTGCGCCTAAAACATCTGTCATTTTTCTGCTGATAGACGCACTTGGGAATACTTTCTGAATTGGTCTTTTTAAAATTTCAGTTTTTAAACTTCCATTTTCCATAAATATGGATGTTCCATCTGTGTTGCTATCTTCATAACGCAAACCTCCAGAAAAAGACCATTTCCCAGCAGTTGCATTCAGTTTCGAATAAAGTGCAAAAATGGTTTCGTCTATTAAAAACTGACTGCTTTCTTCTTCTAATACATTAAAACTCCCATTTTCATCGATTAAAGACTGTAAATCGTTGTTGGTAGCAACATCTGCAAAACGTGAACCAGCGCTTACTTTAAAGTTGTCGGAAATTGTTTTTGTATAATCTAAACTATACGTTTTTATTTTATACGTTCCATCTTGAATGTATTTTCTGTCAGTAAAAGGAATTGTACTTCCAGCAACATCATACAATGTGTTGGTGTTGTCGCTTACAAAATCGATATAATTAAAATCGATTAATAAACGATCAGTTTCAGATTTGTATTCGTAATAAGGATTGATGCTATAGTTGTTTCTTTTTCTATCAAAACTATTTTCAGAAAATAATGTGTTTATTGTGTTTTCATCAGAAATAATGGTTTTACTACTAGCAATTCTTGTGGAGTTTCTAGTGTTTAAACTTGCACCAATTCCGATTGAATTTTTATCATTTAAATAATAATCCATACTACCACTAATTCTAAAATTATCAGGATCATAAGGTTCTTTGGTAACTTGGTCATAAGTTTCGTTACCAACAGTTCTTACTAAAAATAAATCTTCTCTAAAAGTAGGTTGAGAATAGCCAATACTTGTTTGCCAATTCAATTTATTCTTATAACTAGCGATTGAAAATCCTGAGCCCCATTCAAATCCTTGATCTTCTCCAACCCAAGTATTTGCACTTCCATGCGTGCCTAATTTTACGTTTTTCTTTAAGATTATGTTGATGATTGCTCCAGAACCAGAAGCCTCATATTCTGCTCCAGGTTGTTCTACAACTTCAATTTTCGCAATATTATCTGCTGGGAAATCTCTTAAAAGTGTATCCACATCCATATATTCTGTAGTTTTTCCGTTGATAAGAATTCGAACACCTCTATTTCCTGCAATTGAAATTCCGTTGTTTGTAACCAAAACTCCAGGAACTTTTCGCATCACATCTTGTAGATTTGTGTTGATCATTTCTGAATTTTCTAAATCTACAATTAGCTTTTCTGCAGTTTGCCTAATAATTGGACGTTTGCTTTTTACAACAATCTCGTTTAACGTTTGACTTTCTTCTTTTAGAGTGATGTTAAACGTTTTGTTTTCATCTAAAGTAAATTCATCGATATTTTGAGTTTTAAAACCCAACATCGAAAACTGTATTTTGTAGTTTCCTGATGATAAATTATCAAAATTAAATGCTCCTTTATCATTAGAAACAGTTCCTTTTGGAGTTGGTTCTTCACTAATTTTATACAAAATAATATTTGTAAAAGGAAGTGGGCTATTTTGTTCATCAACAATTTTACCTGAAATAGTATGTTGAGAAAAGGTTGTTGAAATTCCGAAGAAAAAAATAAAAACACTCGTTGTAAAAAGTTTCATTTGGTTGATTTTAAAAAAAAATTACTCATCAACATTTTTTATGTTGATGTTTCATTTGAAATTGTCATTCCATTTAAGGGATCTCAATTAACACTGTAAAAGTGCCAATTTTGTTACAAAAGAAATATCAAAATCTGATGAAGTGGGTTAAATTTCGGTTCAATCAGAATTTCTTTTCCATAAAAGTTAAGACGCCTAAAATCAACAAAAGGTTTCCTGCAAAAAAAAATGCTTCGAAAAATTCGAAGCATTTTAGAGTGTTTTAAGTAAAGTTTATGGCAATAGAGCATAAAAAAATGTCTATGATGCTTAATCTCTTCCTCCTAAAATTTGTAACCCCCAATATAAAAGCATTGCTAAAGAACCTAAAGCTGCTACTAAATACGTTCTTGCTGCCCATTTTAAGGCATCTGTAGAACCAGCAAGTTCTTCTTGAGAAACCATATTTTTATTTTTTAGCCAAGCTAAAGCTCTGTTACTTGCATCATATTCTACAGGTAAAGTTATAAAGCTGAAAAGCGTTGCAAAACCCATAAAAACTAAACCTGTTACAGCAATGTAAAATCCAATTCCTGTAGCACCAGAAGCTGCACCTAAAATGATTCCTCCAATTACTAACCATTGAGAAAATTTTGATGTAACACTCACAACAGGCACTAATTTAGAACGCATTGTTAACCAATCGTAAGCAGTTGCATGTTGTACAGCATGCCCAACCTCATGAGCAGCAACAGCAGCTGCAGCTGCATTTCTTTGGTTATAAACAGCTTCACTTAAATTCACGGTTTTATCTTGTGGATTGTAATGATCTGTTAATCTACCAGGAGTCGATATTACTTTTACATCAAAAATACCATTATCAGCAAGCATTTTTGTGGCAATTTCTGCTCCACTCATGCCATTTCTTAATTGTACTTGAGAGTATTGTTTAAATTTTTTCTTTAGTTGATTACTCACTAACCAGCTAATTAAGGAAATTGCACCTATTAATATATAGAATCCTATCATAATTTATTGTCTTTTAAAAATTGTATATCATATTTGTTTGATAAATTTACAACATAAAGTATTCCAATTTATTTTTTGCTGATAAATATTGATTATTGGCATACATAAATAGTAGGAATTTAATAATTATTTAAGAATAAATGCCATAATGTCAAGAAAACCTAACATTTTAATTGTGTACACAGGAGGTACAATAGGAATGATTAAAGACTATAAAACAAACGCTTTAAAAGCTTTCGACTTTAATCAAATAACCAAAAATATTCCTGAGTTAGAACAGTTAAATTGTACCATTAAAACAATTTCTTTTGAGGAACCAATTGATTCATCAAACATGAATACTTCTTTTTACGTGGAAATTGCAGAGACAATAGAAAGTAATTATGAAGAGTTTGATGGTTTTGTAGTGTTAACAGGTTCAGATACCATGTCATTTATTTCATCAGCCATTAGTTTTATGTTCGAAAACTTACAGAAGCCAATTATTTTTACAGGTTCTCAATTACCAATAGGAGATTTAAGAACCGATGCAAAAGAAAATTTAATTACATCTATAGAAATTGCTTGTGCAAGAAAAGATGATAAACCTATTGTGTCAGAAGTTTGCTTGTATTTTGAATATAAATTATACAGAGCCAATAGAACCACAAAAATAAATGCAGAACAATTTGAAGCATTTACATCTATGAATTATCCGCCTTTGGCAGAAAGTGGTGTACATCTTAATTTTAACAAACATTATATGTACCATCCAAAAAGTGCAGAAAAACAATTAGTAATTAGAAAAAAGTTAGTGAATGATATTGCTATTCTGAAACTATTTCCAGGAATTACAAAAGAAGTTGTAGAAAGTATTTTAAACATCAAAAACTTAAAAGGGATTATACTAGAAAGTTATGGTGCTGGAAATGCGCCGAACACAACTTGGTTTTTAGAATTACTTAAAAAGGCAATTTTAAATAATATTAGAATTGTAAATGTTACACAATGTAAAGGAGGTGCAGTTGCTCAAGGGCATTATGAAACCAGTATTGGCTTAAAACAAATAGGAGTAATTAGCGGAAATGATATTACTACAGAATCTGCTGTTGCAAAATTGATGTATTTATTGAATGAAAACTTATCTTTAAAAGAGTTTACGTATCATTTTGAAAAATCTTTAAGAGGAGAAATTTCAGACGTTTTTAGTTCGTAACTTTAGGCAGAAAGTATTCAAACACCAAAATTTTTTAAAAAAAGTGATAAAAAGAAAGAATTAGCATAAAAATATTTTTTTATGCATAACATTTTTTGTTACTTGGCAGTCTCTTAAAAATAAAAGAAAGTGGTTTTTATAAAAAATCACAAAAATTACTATTTTTTCTTTTTTTGAGATGAAAATTTATATCTTTAACCCGTTAACTATTAAAATTAATTTATAACAAAGATGAAAAAAGTAGTAAATGTCTTATCTGTAACAGGATTTATGTTTTTTGGAGCTATACAATCCACTTTCGCTCAAGAAGGAGCAGCAGAAGAATCACAAACGTTTCACCAAATTTTAAAGCAAAACTTTATTGATGGTGGCCCAGAATTTATGGGAATTGTTTTAGTAGCTTTAATCTTAGGATTAGCTATTGCCATTGAAAGAATTATTTATTTGAACATGGCAACAACAAATACAAAAAAATTATTAGCTAATGTAGATGACGCTTTAAGTTCAGGAGGAGTAGAAGCTGCAAAAGAAGTTTGTAGAAATACAAAAGGACCAGTTGCTTCAATTTTTTATCAAGGTTTAGATAGAGTTGATGAAGGAGTTGAAGAAGCAGAAAAAGCGGTTGTTTCTTATGGAGGAGTTCAAATGGGACAATTAGAGAAAAACGTTTCTTGGATTTCTTTATTTATTGCACTAGCGCCAATGCTTGGTTTCATGGGTACTGTAATTGGTATGATTGGAGCATTTAATGATATTGCTGTTGCAAACGATATTTCTCCAGCAGTAGTTGCAGGTGGTATTAAAGTAGCCTTATTAACAACTGTATTCGGTTTAATCGTTGCAATTATTCTTCAAATCTTTTATAATTATATCGTTGCAAAAATCGATAGTATTGTAAATAGTATGGAAGATGCTTCTATCTCATTGATAGATTTATTAGTTAAGTATAAAAAATAATATTCAATATGAAAAGTAATAAAATTTTAAATTTTTTAATTGCTGCAATAGCTATTATTGGCGGGATTCTTTTCATAAGGATTTTTATGGAAGACTCTCAAGAAATAGTTGATAATGTAGATGATTTACAGAATACTGTAGTGAGTCCATTAATTTCTTTTTCTTTTTGGTTATTTATTATTGCAGTAATAGTAACAATTGCTCTATCTTTTTGGAGCATGGTAAGGAATCCAGAAAATCTAAAAAAGACTTTTGGAGGTATAGCTGTTTTAGCAGTACTTCTTGTAATCGCTTATTTCTTATCTGATAGCAACGTTGTTTACAATACTGCTGGAGGTATAGAAAGAGGAGGTGAAGAAGGTTCTGCAATAAATCGTTGGGTTGGAGCAGGTATTTGGTATAGCCTTATTTTAGGTGGTATAGCAGGTATATTCTTTATCGTAGATTTATTAAAAGGATTAGTTAAATCATAAAATTATGGCAAGAAGAGAAAATCCAGAAATTAACGCAGGTTCTATGGCAGACATTGCTTTTCTGTTATTAATTTTCTTTTTAGTAACAACTACCATGAATGTAGATTCAGGGGTATCTAAAAAGTTATCAGAAAAGCCACCACCAGATTACGTGCCACCAATCGTTAAAGAGAAAAACATATTTGAGGTTAGCATCAATAGAAATAATGATCTACTTGTAGAGAATGAACCTATGGAAATAAAAGACCTTAAAGATGCTGCTCTTAAGTTTATCGATAATGGTGGAGGTGTAGGAGCGCCAGGTGAAGATGGAACTCCTCCTAGTAGATGTGATTATTGTCAAGGTGAAGGTCTTGAGAGCTCATCAGATCATCCTAACAAAGCAATTATTTCTGTACAAAGTGATAGAGGAACCGAATATGGAACTTATATTAGAGTACAAAATGAGTTGTTGAGAGCTTATTCAGAACTAAGAAATAGATTATCTAAGCAAAGATATAATATGTCTTTTGATGAATTAGAAGAAGCTTACGATAATGCTAAGAATAATGCTGATTTAACAGATCAGGTTGAAACTTTACAGAGAAGAGTGGAAGATATCAAAAAAGCATATCCTCAAATTATCTCTGATATGGAACCAACATCATAATTAATTATAAAATTTTAAAGTATGTCTAAATTTAGAAAGAAGAAAAAAGGAATGCCTGCAGTAAATACTGCATCACTTCCAGATATCGTTTTTATGTTATTATTCTTCTTCATGGTAACAACTACTATGAGAGAGACAGATTTAAGAATAGAAAATCCTGTATTACCTAGTGCTACTGAAATTAAAAAATTAGAAGACAAAAGTTTGGTAAGTACAATCTATGTTGGTAAGTCTACAGATGTTAATAGAGATGGAGCAGGTTATAATAAAATTCAATTGAATGATAAAATATCTACTGCAGATCAAGTGCCAGCTTTTATTTTAGGAAAAAGAGATAAAATAGCTGAGAAATTAGTTCCTTTTATGACTACTTCTATTAAGGCAGACAAAAGATCTAATGTAGGTACAATTATAGATATTAGATTAAAATTAAGAGATGTAAATGCTCTTAAAATTAACTATTCTTCTACACCTGATTCGAAAAATTAAAAATAACGTATTTTATATAAAAAGGATAATTCGAAAGAGTTATCCTTTTTTTTATAATAAAATTTAAATATGTTATTTCTAAATTGTCTATATTTAATTTCAATAATTATATAATGAAGAATATAATTTTTATTGTTTTTTTTATCATGACTATAAGTAAATTATCTGCTCAGAAAGATTCTTTACAATTAGGAGATAGTTATGCAGATGATCAAATATATTTTTCGGTTTCTTATGCACAATTTAATAATCAACCTACAGCAATAAGTAGAAGTAATTTTTCTTATGCAGTTTCTGCGGGTTTTTTGAAAGATGTTATTTTAAACAAAAGAGGTAATATTTCTTTTGCAGCTGGTGTTGGTTATGGATTTAACTTTTTTAATCATGAGCTTAAAGTAGAGGAACTAAGTTCGGGAACAAGCTTTAATTCTGCATCTAATTTGGCTTCAAATATTTTTACTTCACATAATTTAGAGTTTCCAATTGAGTTTAGATGGAGGACATCTACTGCAAAAAAATACGATTTTTGGCGGATATATGGAGGTGTTAAATTTTTATACAATGTATCTAATACATTTAGATTTGAAGAGAATGGAACTAAGTTTAGTTATAATAACGTAAGTGCGTTTAATAACTTTCAATATGGTTTAACGCTTTCAGTGGGTTATGACGTTTTTAATCTCAACTTATTTTACGGTTTAACTCCTGTTTTTAAAAATGCTACTATAAATGGAGAGGAAATTAATACTACTATTTTAAAGTTTGGATTTATTTTTTATATCTTATAAAAGATAATATATTATTGAAGGTGATAGTAATCCTATAAAAAAACCTATGTAAATTTCTTTTGATGAATGCGCTTTTAGTGATAATCTTGCACTGGCTAAAACACCTGCAAGTAAAAAGAGAATCATTATTACTATAGTAAACGACTTCGAGTGTATATTTGTTAAAACAATAAAAAAGCCTGCAAAGATTCCTAAAGACAGTAGGTGAACACTAGTTTTTATCTTAAAAAAAAAGAGTAGGTAAACAATGAATAATGCTAAGGATGTTG
This sequence comes from Polaribacter sp. Hel_I_88, assembly GCF_000687935.1. Taxonomy (NCBI): domain Bacteria; kingdom Pseudomonadati; phylum Bacteroidota; class Flavobacteriia; order Flavobacteriales; family Flavobacteriaceae; genus Polaribacter; species Polaribacter sp. Hel_I_88. The sequence continues at coordinate 1,979,298 of NZ_JHZZ01000001.1, forward strand.
CATAAAAAAGAATTCCTAAATCTCTTAAATTTACCACGTTACTAATTGTAGTTCCTAATAAATAAAATAGAAAAACCATTAAGGCAACAGGTAATTTTCTTTCTTTAATACCTTTTATTTTATAACTTTTAATAAACCTTAATTTCTTAAAAAGAACTATTAATAACAACGGAATCAAGTAGGTTACAATAAAAACCAAACTTAAAACTAGTAGTTTTTGCTTACTTACTAAGTTGCTAGGAATTAGTAAAAAGTATAGCATTACACCAATTGTGGGAATAACAATAGGATGTAGAATGGTAGATATGTATTTGAAAAATGACACTATATTTCTTTTCGTAAACGAGCCACAGGTAAATCTAACTGTTCACGATATTTAGCAATTGTTCTTCTTGCAATCGGATACCCTTTTTCTTTTAATATAACAGATAATTTTTCGTCCGTTAAAGGTTTCTTCTTATTTTCTTCACTAATAACAGTTTCTAAAATTTTTTTAATTTCTTTGGTAGATACATCTTCTCCTTGATCATTTTTCATAGATTCAGAAAAGAATTCTTTAATTAATTTAGTTCCATAAGGTGTAGATACATATTTGCTATTTGCCACTCTAGAAACTGTAGAAACGTCCATATTTATTTTATCTGCAATATCTTTTAAAATCATGGGTCTTAACTTGCGTTCATCACCTGTTAAAAAATAATCATATTGATAATGCATTATTGTATTCATAGTTACCAAAAGTGTTTCCTGACGTTGTTTTATAGCATCAATAAACCATTTAGCAGCATCTAGTTTTTGTTTGATAAAGAATACTGCATCTTTTTGAGATTTACTTTTTGTAGTTGCTTCTTGATAGCCTTTTAGCATATTATTATACTCTCTTGAAACATGTAATTCAGGAGCATTTCTAGAGTTTAGCGTTAAATCTAGTTCGCCATCTATAATTTTAATTGAAAAATCTGGAACAATCTGTTCAGCAATTTTGTTATTACCAGCATAAGAACTGCCAGGTTTAGGATTTAATCTAGAAATTTCTGAGTTTACTTCTTTCAACTCATCTTCAGAAATGTTGAATTTTTCTTGAAGTTTTTTGTAATGTTTTTTTACAAAATGATCGAAAGCATCTTCCAGAATAGCAATTGCTAAACTTCTAATTTTATTACTTTCTTTTGCTTTAAGTTGAATAATTAAACACTCTCTTAAATCTCTGGCTCCAACTCCAATAGGATCTAATGTATGCACTGCTCTTTTTAAAACAGCAACAACTTTTTCTTCAGTAGTAAAAACATTTGCTGTAAAAGCTAAATCATCTACTAGATCTATAATTTCTCTTCTTATATAACCACTATCATCAATACTACCCACTAAAAACTCTGCAATTGCACGTTCTTCTTCTGTAAAGTTATACGTATTTAATTGGTTTTTTAAAGATTGATGAAAACTTGTTCCAGCTGCATAAGGCACATTTTTTTCTTCATCGTCTGCAGAATAATTATTGGCTTGCGTTTTATAATTCGGAATTTCATCGTCACTTAAATATTCATCAATATTAATATCTTCAGCATCAATTTTTTCGTTTCCATCTTCTGCATCATCATATTCGTTTGATAAATCGTCATCTATAGAATCTGCATCATCTTTGCCTGTATCTAAGGCTGGATTCTCTTCAATTTCTTGCTTTAAACGTTCTTCAAAAGCTTGCGTAGGCAATTGAATTAACTTCATCAACTGTATTTGTTGTGGAGATAATTTCTGTAAAAGTTTAAAATTAAGACTTTGTTTTAGCATTTTTTAGTTTTGTTTTAAAAACTTTAAAAGTGTTTTTGGATCTTGTCTATTATCCCAAAAAGCAACAATGATAATTTTATAATTAAAAAACTTTATAAAAGATTGAATAATGTTCAAGATTAATCTTTCTTAAATTTAGTTTTTCTGTTGGATTTCCCATTTCAGGAAAATCTTTTAATAACGTAGTTTTTTCTTTAATTTTTAAATTTAATCTTTTAGAATAAGCATTACTATTGTTTCTTAAATTCCAATACTTAAAAACTTGATTCCTCTGTTTTAAAGCTGTTAGAGTCCAAACAATAGTTAGTTCATCCATGAAGCATCTAATTTATCTACTTCTTCTTCAGAATATAAACGTCCATATTTTATATCTTCTTCACTCATTTTTAACATTTCTAGTTGTTCAAGAGAAAAAGATGTTTTTTCATTTACTTTAGATACTTCAAAAATAGAAATTATAGCATTCAGCAACTTTTCATTTTCAGTTGCAGCAATTTTATCAATTAAATTATTTTTTAAATTATCTAATGTATTCATTGTAAATGTATTTTTATAAAAATACAAAATTTAATGTAATATTTACCTTATAAGAGTTTCTTCCTTTTGGAAAGATTAAAATAGGCTTATTAAAATTCAGCATTTTGTGGCGTTCTTGGAAAAGGAATTACGTCTCTAATATTACTCATTCCTGTTGTAAATTGCACCAATCTTTCAAAACCAAGACCAAAACCAGAATGTACAGCAGTTCCGAATTTACGCAAATCTAAATACCACCATAATTCTTTTTCATCAATATCTAAGGCTTTCATTTTATCAACCAAAACATCATAACGTTCTTCTCTTTGTGAGCCACCAACCATTTCTCCAATTCCTGGAAACAATACATCCATAGCTCTTACTGTTTTTCCATCATCATTTAAACGCATATAAAATGCTTTGATATTTGCAGGATAATCAAATAAAATAACAGGACATTTAAAATGTTTTTCTACTAAATAACGTTCGTGCTCAGACTGTAAATCTGCTCCCCATTCATTAATAGGATATTGAAATTTCTTCTTTTTATTCGGTTTTGAGTTTCTTAAAATGTCAAAAGCCTCTGTATAAGACACACGTTTAAAGTTGTTGTCAACCACAAATTTTAATTTGTTTAACAAACTCATTTCACTTCTTTCTGCTTGTGGTTTGCTTTTATCTTCTTGCGTTAATCGCTGATCTAAAAATGCTAAATCATCTTTACAGGTTTCTAAAACATCTTTTAAAACCGATTTTATAAAATCTTCTGCCAAATCCATATTGCCATCTAAATCCATAAAAGCAACTTCGGGTTCAATCATCCAAAATTCTGCTAAATGACGAGTTGTGTTGGAGTTTTCTGCTCTAAAAGTTGGTCCAAAAGTATAGGCTTTACCTAAAGCCATAGCAAAAGTTTCAGCTTCTAATTGTCCAGAAACTGTTAAATTAGTCTCTTTACCAAAAAAGTCTTTAGAATAGTCTATGTTTCCATCTTCTGTTTCAGGAGCTTTATTATCTTCAAAATTGGTAACTCTAAACATTTCTCCAGCACCTTCTGCATCAGAACCCGTAATAATTGGTGTGTTTACATAGTTAAAACCATTTTCTTGAAAATATTTATGGACTGCAAAAGATAGTTTAGAACGAACTCTCATAACTGCACTAAACGTATTTGTTCTTACACGTAAATGTGCATTCTCCCTTAAAAACTCAAAGCTATGTTTTTTAGGCTGAATAGGATATTCATCTGCATTAGAATCTCCTAAAATTTCTATATTAGAAACTTGAATTTCTACAGATTGCCCTTTTCCTTGGCTCTCGACAATAGTTCCTTTTATTGAAACAGCAGCACCAGTTGTAATTCTTTTTAAAGTATCTTCTGGAGTATTTTCAAAATCGATAACACATTGTATATTGTTAATTGTTGAACCATCATTGATAGCTATAAAACGATTACTTCTAAAAGTTCTTACCCAGCCATTTATATGAACTTCTTGTAAAATCGAATCTGATTTTAAAATTTCTGCAACATTTTTCTGTGTCATTTTTTCTTGATTTTTTTGATTTACTTTAAAAAACTTACTGAGTTGTAAAGATACTTTTTTGAAGTAAAAAGCAAACTTAATTTGTCGTTAAATTAAAGGTGATAAAAAAAAATTATCTTTGAGCAAAACAAACCAGTTATGAAAAAAACGATTCCTTTCAAAAGAATTTTAAAGCAATTAAAAGATGATGCCATTGGTAAAGATTCTCATAGAGGAATTACTTTAACATATGCTTGGTTGGCAAATCAATTTGGTCATATTTCCTTAGGTTTTATTCCTAGTTATTTACTTTTTTATTTTTCGAATTTTGATGCTGTAAAATCTTCAATATATGTGTCAGGTTTTTGGTTACTTTTTGAGTTGTATAATTTTTTAGGCCCTTTATTAAGTAAAAGCGAATCGAAATCTGATATGGTTTTTATCCCAAAAAAAACAACTTATAAATTTAAACCAAAATGGAATAATTTAGCTTTTGATACTTTTACAGATGTCTGTTTTTTTGCATTTGGTGCTTTTTTGTTTAGTTTGTTAATAACAGAAGGAGATAATAAAACAGTTTTAATTGTTTTATCAAGTTTAGGCATCTATTTATTATTTGCTACAAGATATTGGTTTGTCACAAAAATGTACCAATTTTATGCGAGGTTTCCTTTTCAATTTCGCTTAAGTCAATGGGATTTTACTATTGATGCTGAAAACAAAAATAAGGTTGAACAATTTAAAAAATCAACAAAAAAAGATGGAAATCATTTATTAATATACGGAGCTTTAAGTACAGGAAAAACAAGTTTAGGAGTAGGGATTTTAAATGAATTAAGTATAAAAAACAACAGTTGTTTGTATGTAAATGCGTTTAAAATGTTTAATTATTTTTTTAATGATGAAAATGACGTTTTAGAAGAACATGAAATATGGAATTGGAAAACGACCAATTTTTTAATGATTGATGATATAAATCCAAGTGAACCCATTCAAGATGAATTGATATCGCCTAAAATATTATTAAGTTTTATTGATACTTTACAACCAATTAACAAAGCAAATAGAGATATTTTAAAGAATAAAAATATAATTTGGGTTTTAGGTAATAAGCAACCTTTAAAAATAAATTATGAAGATTCTTGGAAAAATATGCTTTTAGAAATTGGTATTCCAGAAGAAAAAATTACTACAATTAGTTTATAAGATATGATTATCGTGCGCAAAACTTATTAAATGAGGCAAGCTTTTTACATCAAATCTTTTATATAAAGGATATATTCTTTTTTCTATGGCAGATTGACTCACATTTAATTCACACGCAATTTCTTTAAAGGTAAAACCTCTTGCAGCCAATTCTAAAACTTCTATTTCTTTTCTAGAAATTGCCAATTCGTTAAATAATTGCTGATTTAAAGATTCTTCAAACTTAGATAATTTTGGTCCAAAAGCTGCATATTGCATAATATTACCTAACTTTCTAGAATGTATTTTTTCTGAAATTCCTATAATTTCTAAAATGTTACCGTCTTTAGATTTAAAAACACCCACTCTAGAAAATAGTGGAATGATATCGCCATTTTTATGAATTTTTTCAACTTCGATTGTAAAACTATATTTTTCTAAATCTTTTTTAGTAGCTAATAGAAATTGTAGTGCTTTGTCATTTAGTTCGTTAGAGAAGTTAAAGTGTCTTTTAGAGGTGATGCTAACAATTTTAAATAAGGTAATTTCTTCACTTTTGTACCCTAATAAATCTTCCCAGCCAGCAGCGTACAACATTCTGTTTTTTTCAAAAGAATAAATATATACAGCTTGTCCAATAAAACTTTGTACTTTACTTTTATATTCTTCAAATATTAAATCTTCAGAATCATAAGGAATATCTGATACTCGTACTCTAGTAAATTCTCCGAAATTTTTACTCATTATACGAAAATAATCAAAAACTGCGAAAAAACACAGTTGACATCATCAAAAAAGCACCTTAAATTTGATTAACTATTGAAAAAGAAGATTCTTAAAAAAAAAGTTGCTATGAATAAGAATTTTTTATTAAAAAGTTGCTGTGTTTATAAGACTTAATAACTAATCCCCCGATTTTTTTGATTATGAAAAAGAGATCTCCATTAATTATTTTAATGGAGATTTTTTTTATTCTATATTTTCCTCTTTTGGAGGAATAATTTTAATCTTTGGTTCTTTGAACATTTCTTTATTTGCAATTTTCTTTTCGAAAGTTAATAATAAAGAAGGTAATAACAATAAATTAGAAACCATTGCTAATAATAAGGTGATGGAAACCAAACCACCTAAAGCAATTGTGCCACCAAAACTAGAAAGCGTAAATACTAAAAACCCAAAAAACAATACGATAGAAGTATAAAACATACTAACTCCAGTTTCACGTAAAGCTGCATACACAGATGGTTTTATTTTCCATTGATTTGCCATTAATTCCTGCCTGTATTTTGCTAAAAAGTGAATGGTATCATCCACAGAAATACCAAAAGCAATACTAAAAACTAAAATTGTAGATGGTTTTATAGGAATATCAAAAAAGCCCATTAATCCTGCAGTGATTAATAAAGGCAAAATATTTGGTAGTAAAGAAATTGCAATCATTTGAGGCGATCTAAACATCCAAGCCATAAAAAGTGCAATTAAAACAATAGCTAACGATAATGAAAAAACTAAATTCGTAATTAAATAATTTGTTCCTTTTATAAAAACTAATGCTTTTCCTGTTATGGAAACTGTGAATTTATCTGCAGGAAACTCTTTGTTAACAACAGCTTTTAAGCGTTCTTGAATAACATCCATTTTATCTGTACCAATATCTTTCATAAAGGTGGTTATTCTTGCATAACGTCCTGTAGAATCTACAAATGTTTTTAGCATTCCTGCATCGCTATTTGTGTTTTTGGTATAAGCAAAAATGTAGCTTTGTTCTTGTGTTGTGGGTAGTTGATAATATTTAGGATTCCCTTTATAGTAGGCTTGTTTTGAGTATTTTACTAAGTTTACTACAGAGATTGGTTTCGACAATTCTGGAAAAGATTCTATAACTTCATTAATTTTATCCATCTTTTTTAAAGTGGATAATTTCATAACACCTTTATCTTTTTTTGTATCAATTAAAATTTCTAAAGGCATAATACCTCCAAACTCTTTTTCAAAGAACTTAATGTCTTTGTAAAAGCTTGTGCTTTTAGGCATGTCTTCAATTAAACTTCCAGAAACATTAATTTTATAGACACCAATAATGCTTAAAACCAGTACAATTACTGTTGCAAAATAAATAGTAATTCTTTGATTTCTTACCATTCTTTCCATCCAATCTACTACATTTTCAATCCATTTTCTTTCTAAATGATTTAAATGTTTCTTTTTAGGCAATGGCATAAAACTATAAATGATAGGAATAATCAATAGAGCCAGAATAAATATACTTACAATATTTACAGAAGCTAAAATTCCGAATTCACGTAATAAATCGCTTTTAACAAATACAAACGTTGCAAAACCTGAGGCAGTTGTAATGTTAGTCATTAAAGTGGCATTCCCAACTTTTGCAATTACACGTTGTAAAGCTTTGGCTTGTTGCCCATGTTTTTTAATTTCTTGTTGATATTTATTAATTAGAAAAACAGCATTAGGTACACCAATTACAATAATTAAAGGGGGAATTAAGGCAGATAAAACTGTAATCTCAAAACGGAATAATCCAATAAAACCAAATGCCCAAATAACACCAACAGTTACTACTAATAGTGTAATAAATGTAGCTCTGTAAGACCTAAAAAAGAAGAAGAAAATAACAGCTGTTATTAACAAGGCGCCTAAAACAAAGAGTAATATTTCATCTTGAATGTTTTGTGCATTTAAAGTTCTAATGTAGGGCATTCCAGAGATTCGAATATCTACATTGTTTTCTTTTTCAAATTTTTCTATAATTGGAATTAATTTATCAAAAATAAAATCTCTACGAACAGGCGTATTGATAATTTCTTTTTTGATGTAAATAGCAGTTTGTAAGGTTTCTGTTTCTTTATTAAATAATAGATTATCGTAAAAAGGCAGTTTCTGAAAAAGTTCTTTTTTTATAGCATTAACTTCTTTGGATGTTGTAGGATTTTCAGAATATAATGGTTCTAAAACAAATTTTCTTTTATTTCTATCTGCTTTTAGTTTTTGAACATCGGCAATTGATATCGTAAAATCAATTTCATCTAAATCGTCAAATTGTTTTACTAAGTTATTCCAAGCGTTAAATTTTTTTGGTGTAAAAACTGTAGAATCTTTAATACCAAGAATTACAAGATTACCTTCTTCTCCAAAAATTTCAAGAAATTTATTGTATTCTAAGTTTGCTTCGTGGTTTTCTGGTAAAAGATTTGCTTCTGTATATGAAAACTGCATATACTTCATTTGTGAAGCTAATAGCCCAGTAATGATTGCAATACCTATTAAAACCAAGTATCGGTTTCGTAAAATAATACTTGCAACTTTTGTCCAGAAATTCATTTAAAAAAATATTTCTACAAAGGTAGGTAAATTGTAGAAGTGTATAAAACAAACAAAGAGTGTTTTGCAACACTCTTTGTTAAATATATAATAAGATTTTTTAAACAGTCATTATTTCTTTCTCTTTTACAGCAAGAATATCTTCTATTTTTTTAACATATGTATCTGTTAGTTTTTGAACATCATCTTCTGCAATTTTTTTCATATCGTCAGAAATATCCGTTTTTTTGATGTCGTTGTTGGCATCTTTACGTGCATTTCTAACCCCAACTTTTGCATCTTCAGATTCTGCTTTTGCTTGTTTAGCCAAACCAATTCTTCTTTCTTCTGTTAAAGGTGGTACATTTATCATGATTAAATCACCATTATTCATTGGGTTTAAACCAAGGTTGGCAAGTTGAATTGCTTTTTCAATTGGTTGTAACATGTTTTTTTCCCAAGGTTGAATACTTAACGTTCTTGGATCTGGAGTGTTTACGTTGGCAACTTGAGTCAATTTTGTTTGCGAACCATAATAATCTACCATTACAGTACTTAACATTGCAGGAGATGCTTTTCCTGCTCTAATTGAGCGAAATTCTTTTTCTAAATGCTCAATGGCATTATGCATAGATTCTTTTGCTGTATCTAAAATAAATTCAATTTCTTCGTTCATCTTTTTTTAGAATTTGTAAATTTTATTTGTTCTTAACTTTATTCATTTTAAAAAATAAAATTATTAGAACATTTATTAAAAAATATTAATTTTCAACAATTGTACCAATTTTACCTCCAGAAACTAATTTTAGTAAGTTTCCATTTGTATTCATATCAAATACAATAATAGGTAATTTATTTTCTTCACTTAATGTAAACGCAGTCATATCCATTACTTTTAAACCTTTTTCTATAACATCTTTAAAGGTTATAGATTCAAATTTAATGGCATCTTTATTTTTTTCTGGATCTGTATTATAAATACCATCAACTCTGGTTCCTTTTAAAATACAATCTGCATCAATTTCAATAGCTCTTAAAACGGCTGCAGTATCTGTTGTAAAATACGGGTTTCCTGTTCCTGCACCAAAAATTACTACTCTTCCTTTTTCTAAATGACGAATTGCTTTTCGTTTAATATAAGGTTCTGCAACTTCTTTAATTTCTAAAGCAGTTTGCAAACGAGTATGCACTTCTTCATCTTCTAAAGCACTCTGCAAAGCCAATCCATTTATTACAGTAGCTAGCATACCCATGTGATCTCCTTGCACACGATCCATGCCATTTGCAGCTCCAGCAACGCCTCTAAAAATATTTCCACCACCAATAACAATGGCAACTTCAATCCCTTTTGCTACTACTTCTTTTATTTCTTTTGCATATTCAGAAAGTCGTTTTGGGTCAATTCCATATTGTCTATCACCCATTAAAGCTTCGCCACTTAATTTTAAAAGAATTCTTTTGTATTGCATATTTTATTTTGAGAATTATGCAAAATTACATTTTTTTTTTGATTTTACTTTTTGATGGAAACAAAAAATATTCTTCTGTATTTTAAAATAAACTCAATTTTTAAAAAATGATAATTAATATTACATAGAATAATTAATTATGAAAATGATAAGCATATATAATGGCTTATAAAACCTTAATAACCTCTTTAAACAGTGTAATCATATTCGGTTCTGCTTTGCCAGCAACAGCAATAATTTCTGCAATATCTACAGGTTGTAAATTTTTTGGATCACATTCATCTGTTAAAACAGAAATTGCTGCACAAGGCAAGTTTAATTGTTTGGCGACAATAACTTCAGGAACTGTGCTCATTCCTACAGCATCCGTTTCTAAAATTTGTAACATTCTATATTCTGCTCTGGTTTCTAATTGTGGGCCTAAAACACTGGTGTAAACTCCTTGATGCAATTGTATTTTATGTTCTTGCGCAATTAAATTTAGTTGTATGTTAATTTCTTTGGAATAAGGTTCTAACATATCTGCAAAAATATTTCCAAAATTATTAGCGCCATTAAATGCTAAAGGTGAGCTGCCTTGTAAATTAATATGATCTTCAATCAACATTAAATCGCCTTTTTTGTAATCTAAATTTATAGCACCTGCAGCATTTGAAATCAGTAAATTTTTAATTCCTAAGCCATGCATTGTTCTAATTCCATAAGTAACTTCCCAAGCATTATAGCCTTCATATAAATGAAATCTACCAGACATTACTACAACTTTTTTGCCTGATAATTCTCCATAAATTAATTTCCCAGAATGAAACTCTACAGTTGCTTCAGGAAAATTTGGAATATCTGAATACGAAACTTCTTTTTCAATTGAAATTTCATCTACTAATTTTCCCAAACCTGTTCCTAAAACAATGCCTATTTCAGGGTTTGTAATTCCTTTTGATTTTAAAAAATCTATCGTTTCTTGTAGTTGTTGCGCTTTCATATATGTTGAATTTTAAAGCAATTTAATTTGAATGATAAAGTTACTTATTTTCAATGAATGTAGTCATAATTTCAGGAATATTTACAATATCCTCATAGACATCTATGTCATTTTTAAACTCTAATAATTTTACTTTTTTATCACTTAAATCATTTAAAGTATCTTTTCTTACAGTTTCTGTGCCCCAATCTTTATTTTTAAAAACGTTTTCTTGTAGATAATTCATTCCTAAAAGATAATAACCACCATCTTCTGCAGGACCAATTACTACATCATTTTGGTCTAATTCAACAAATGCTTTTTCAATATTTTTTTCTGATAAATCGTATAAATCACTACCAATTATCATCACTTTTTTGTAACCAGCGTCAAATCCGTTTTTGAATGCATTCAACATTCTTATTCCTAAATCTTCTCCAAACTGTTGATGTTTTTGATAAATATCTGGATTCCAAATATCGTTTTCTCTAATTTTTACAGAATAGTAAACTGCTTTATCAGCATTTACCTTTAATGAAATGTCTCTTGTTCTTTCTAACAAAAATTTATAAATTTCTAGAGCAGTTTCATCGCCAACAGTTTTTGCCAAACGTGTTTTTGCTTTGCCTAATTCTGGATTTCTTGTAAAGATTAATAATAAGTTTTTACTTCTAACTTCCAACTTCATACTTCCATCTTTTTTACTCATAAACTTTCTCTCCTTTTTTCAACCATTTGCTCCAATTTTTGTTAAAAGCGTGAACTTTTTCTGTTGATTTTCCTAAAGTATCAACCACTTTAAAATTCGCATTTTTCCATTCGAAAATTCCTCCATATAAATTGTAAACATTTGTATAGCCTTCTTCAATTAATTTATGAGCCACAGTTTCAGATCGAATACCTAAAGAGCAATACACCACAATTTTTGTACTCTTGTCTTTAGGTAATTTTGCCATAGTTTCATTAAGCTTAAAATCGTTATAACCCACACGAATTGCTTTCTCTAAATGACTGATGTTGAACTCTTCTTCTTCTCTTGCATCCAATAAAATTGCATCATTTTTTGGCATTGCTAACGTCTCAACAGACATATAAGGAACATTTCTTGTGTTCCATTTATCAAGAAGTTTATCCAATTTTGTCTGCCCAAAAGTTGTAGCGCTAACAACTAAAAAAAGTATCACTATTTTTTTCATTTTGATTTTATTGATTTTTCTTTATTTTTTGATTAAAGAATTCATTTAAAATTGTCATTCCTGTTAAAACAGGAATCTATAGTTGAATTCCAAAACCTTGTAAACCAGATTCTAATGGAGGTAAAATTTCTGTATTATCCCAAATTCCTGTAACAATTGTTCTAGAATATTCTTCGGGTAATAAACCATTTTGCATCAACTTACTCGTTAATTTATAATTGTATTCTAATGTTTGATGTGTAAAGTTAAAACTATTATTTGAATCGTCTAAAATAGCATACCAAACAGAAGGATTTCCATCATTTGCAGGCATTCCTATAACTCCAGGATTCAACCATAATTTTTCTTTTTCTTGATGATAAAAAGGCAAACCACAATGTCCTGCAACAATAACATCGCTATTTGTAGTCTTAAAATTTGGTTTTTTAACCTCCCAATCTGTAGATTTAAAAATAAATTCTGATACATTAAAATACGAACCATGTACAACAGTCACTTTTTTATCAGCATATTTAAAACTGATATTATGTGGCAATGTTTGTAAAAAATCTAATGAATTTTCAGACAATTTACTTTGTGCAAAAGGATACCAAAGTTGCGAAAAACCATCACATCTTGAGCCTTCTCTAAAATCGCAACCACAATCTTCTGCATTTTCTCTTAGCTGAATTTCTACATTGCCAACAATACTTTTTGCGCCCCAAAGCTTAAAAAGTTGTACAGTTTCTTCAGGTTGTGCACAATAACCAACAATATCGCCAGTACAAATACAATTTTCTGGAGCAATATTCTCTTTTTCTGCAATTTGTTTTAAAGCTTCTAAAGCTTGTAAATTGCTATACACACCACCAAAAAGCAATGTTTTTCCTGTTATTTGACCTAAATCTACTATTTTTTGATCCATTTTGGAATAAAATATAAAATGATACAACTTAAAATTCCCCAAACATTTACCCAAAGTAAAGATGCGTATTTTCCTTTTGTAAAAATGAGCGATTCTGGAAACCAATTAAATACTAAAAGGATTCCAAAAATCAAACCACAAACTACAGATACATAAAAACTAATTTTTGGCACTTTTACATTCCAAAAAATAAAAATAGGCGTCAACCCAATAACCATTGTTCCAGAAATGGTGGTTGCCGATAAAATTTCTGCATTTAAAAAAACGGGAATGGTTCCTAAAATTGCAACAGCAATCATAGAAATTCTTCCAAAAGAAACCGATTTTCCTAAATTTAAATCGACAGCTAAAAGTTTAGAAAATGATGAAAAAGTAGAATCTAATGTAGAAGCTGCAGAGGTGATCATAATAAAATTGATAACCAACAAAATGACAACTCCAAAAGCTTTTCCAACTTCAACAGCAGCTTGACCTTGCATTCCTTTTGTTTGTGCATACACACCAATCAAACTAAATAAAACAATACAAATGGCACCCAAAATACTTGCCCACAAAAAACTTTTACGAGTTACTTTTGGAGAAGATATAAACCCTCTATCTGTTAAAACAGGATCGTGAAAAGGATAACTAAAAGACTGAATAAGTGCTGCAAAAAAGAGATTTAAACCGAGTTCAAAACTCCAAGTTCCAGAAGTTACTATTTGTTCTGTAGAAAAATCATCTGTCGTAAAAATTGTTCCTAAAATGATCATTAATAAAACAGAAAACAACACCATTTGAATAACATCTGTGAAAATTGAACTGCTTAAACCACCTTTAACTGCGTAAGAAAGTGTCAAAATAGTAAACAAAATAATTGCCCAATAATAGGAGGAACTTCCCATTTCTCCAAAATAACTTCCAATAACCATTGTGTTACTCCAAACTTCATTAAAAAGCCTGAAAGCTATCAAAATAGAAAAAATTGCCATGGCTTTTTTACCGAATTTCGAAATTAAAAATTCGTGAATACTTTTAAAATTTCCTTTGGTTCTTAATTGATAAATGATAATTCCAGCTACAGCAAAAGATAAATAATAACCAGCATACGCAACTCCACCAACCAAACCAAAGTCTAAACCAAGATTTGCTGCGTTTGTAATGCTTTTCGCAAAAATCCAAGAAATAATTAAGCTTCCTGTTAACACTAAAGTATTAGGCGCTTTTTTCTTGTTTACAGCTTTAAAAAACTGATCTGTTGTTTTCGCTAAAGGAGATAAGAAAAATAAGATTAAACTAGAAACAATTATTAAAATCCATTGAGCCCACCCTAACCCTCCCAAAGGGAGGGAATTTTCACTCAATTGAATAAAAAAGGATGTTATCATACTTTATTTTTTTTTATTTTATTTATACAAAAATTTCCACAAGAGTATTTCCCTCCTTTGGAGGGATTAAGGGAGGCTATTCCACCAAACAGGAACATCCAAACTATTCCCATTTGTAGCAGTTTCTGCAACTTTATAATTTTCTTGATTTAGAGATGCAGCTTCTGGTGGATAAGGCATTCTCACAGGAATTAATCCGTTGTTTAAACTTGCTGAAATATTTTTTAAACTTGGAAAACCTGTTCTTCTAAATTCAATCCAACCTTCGTAACCATTTATAACGGATGCAATCCATTTTTGAGTAATAATTTGCTCTAAAGGTGTTTTTCCAATAGCATTAAAGTTTGCATTTCCTGCTAAATATGTGGCTGGTAAATTCGTGTTCCAATATTCAAAAGCTTGTGCAACTCCAGTATTGTATAAAGATTCTGAATTTGTACTGATAAAACCTTTTTCAGCAGCTTCTGCTAAAAGAAAATTGGTTTCCCAAGCTGTCATAAAATTAGCATCTAATGTTGATGTATCTTCTCTAAAAGCAGTTCCTGAAAGAGAAAAATCTGCTAATGCAATTGATGTTGTAGACGAGTTAATTCCGTTGATTAAACCATTAAAACCTGCTGAAGTTGAATTGGCAAAAGGCCTAAAAAAGCTGCCAATTCTATCGTCATTCAAATCGATTAAAATTTCTTCCATGGTTTCAGACAGTACAAAATTGTTAAAATCTCCAATTCTTAATTGTGCCAATCTAAAACTATTGGGTTCCGAATTTGTAAAATCGAAAACGGCATTCTCAGAATTATTTTTGATGTAATTTCCTTCCGAAAAAATAGTTTGTAATTGGCTTGAAACATCAACTTTACCAGAAATTCTAACTAAATATTTAATTTTTAATGAGTTTGCAAATTGTATCCAAGATTGTAAATTTCCATCATATAAAATATCTCCTTGTAAAGGAATTGAACCTGAATAACCATTGATTGCTGCAATACCTTTGTCTAAATTGTCTAAAATTCCGTTTTCATTTTGATAAATATCCTCTTGTAAATCGTAAGCAGGTGTTACAGATCCTTCAATTCCGTTAAAAGCCTCAAAGTAAGGAACATCACCAAATAAATCTGTTAAACCAGCAGTCATATAGGCTTTTAAAATTAAGGCAGGGCCTTCATACACTGCAAAAGCTGGTGTTTCTCTGCTTTGTTTTAAAACAATTTCATTATCACGTAAATTGGTGTAAAAAATCGGCCAAGGATTCCCTCCCAATTGAGGACTTTTTAAATCGTGTCTGTCAAATAAGTTAAAGTCCAAAGCTGTTCTGTGTTGTGCTAATAAATCTCCTGCTACAAAACCTTCGTAACTCATTTGTTCGCCAAAATCGTAAATTACTTGTCTTAATAACAAGTTGGGTTGCACAGCAACTGGTGCATTTTGGTTGGTGTTGATTTCTTCAAAATCTTTTGTGCAACTTGCAAATGTGATTGCAAAAATTGCGACTGTATATATAATATTCTTCATTTTTTATCGATTATCCTGCAAGGTTTCAAAAACCTTGTAGGTATTTTAATTTTCAATTAATTGGTTTATGCTTTCTAAACCTAAAAGGAATCCTCGTTCCTCGGAAATACCTTGCAGGTTAAAAATCAAATCCTACTTTAAAACCTAAAGTTCTGCTGGTGGCATAACTCATATCTTCAACTCCGCTTACAAAACCATTTCCTTGAACCGCTAATTGCTCAGGATCAAAATGTGGATTTTCTGTAATTACAAATAAATTGTTTCCGATAAAAGAAAAATTCATTGTTGAGGTATCTTTTAATCCTAAAAATCCTTCGTTTAAATTTAAAGTATAACCAATTGAAAACTGACGTAATTTTAAAAATGAGGCATCATACACATTGTTTTCTTCATGATTTCTGTCGTAGAATTGTCTGTAATAACTTTCAGGAGAAACAGCAACAGTGTTAGGTTGTCCTGTATTTACATTTACTCCTTGGGCAACAATTCCTGCATCTGGTCTAAAAGCAGTTTCTGCTAATTGACCTCCAACATTTCCTAAAGCACTTGTTCTAGAAACGATTTCTCCACCTTGTCTCCAATCGAATAAAAAGCTTGCTGTAAAATCTTTATATTTGAAAGAATTGTTCCAGCCTAAAGTAAAATCTGGATTGTAATTTCCTAGTTTAATTAACTCATTATTGGCAATATAACGTCCATTATCATCTAACAAAAATTGTCCTTCTGCATTTTTTTCATAACCAGTTCCATACATGTCACCAATTTGTCCTCCTTCTTCAACTTGAAACCAAACTGTTTGGTTTGCACTATCGTAAATTCTGCTATAAGCCAATGTTAATCTACCTTCTTCTTGAGGTAAATCTTTGATGATAGACTTATTACTTGCAAAATTAAAAGTTGTATTCCAAGTAAAGTTTTCGGTTCTAATAGGAGTTCCTCCCAAAATAATTTCAACACCTGTTGTGTTTACTTTTCCTCCATTAACAACTTGTTGATTGTAGCCAGACGAAATTGCAATTGGCAAAGAAATAATTTGATCTTTTGTAGTGTTGTTATAATACGTAAAATCGATATTTAAACGATCTTTAAAAAAACGAAGATCTGCACCAAACTCATAAGAAGTTGTAATTTCTGGTCTTAAGTTCGCATTCGGAATAAAATCTTGATTGCTAAAAGTAGGTTGCCCATTAAAAGGAGTTTGCGACACAAAAGCACCAGAAGTTTGAAACGGATTTGTGTCATTACCAACTTGTGCAATACTTGCTCTTAACTTTGCAAAAGAAATATTTTTATTTAATTCTGTTGCGTTTGATAAAATAAAACTTGTAGAAATTGAAGGATAGAAAAATGAAGTTCCATCTACAGAAAATGGTGTTGCTAAAGCACTAGACCAATCATTTCTTCCAGTAATATCAACATATAAATAATCTTTGTAACCAAATTTTGCAATTCCATATAAAGAATTAATTCTCTTTTTAGAATCAAATTGAAAAGCTTCAATTGGTGAAGCTGCATTGTTTAAACTAAAAATACCTGGTTGTGCTAAATTAGTCGTTTGTAATTGTTTTGTGGAAGCAGTTTGGTCTAAACGATTTCCTCCAAAAGAAGCATCAAAAGAAAAATCACCAAAATTATCTGTGTAATTTACCAAGAAATCTGTGTTTATTTCTCTGTAAAAAACATCATGTTCTGCATAGGCTCCATTTTTAAAACGATTGGAACTAAAATTACGTTTAAATTGTCTTTTTTCTGATGAATAATCCATTCCAGAACGCAAAGAGAAACTTAATTTATCAGTAAATTTATGGTTGATGGCAATGTTTCCAAATACACGATCTCTGTTGAATGAATTTGTATTTTCGTGTAAGATGAAAAACGGATTATCGAAAAAAGTATAGTTAAAAGAATATTGCTGCACACCCTCTAAACCTGGTTGCCAATAATCACGTAAACTATCAATATTTAAAGATCTTGGGCCCCAAGCAACTAAAGAATAATTTGCATTTTCACTTCCATAACCATTAGATGGTCTGTTATCGCTACTCGAATTCACGTAGTTTACAGAACTTGTAATTTTTGTTTTTTCTGTAGGATTAAAATTTAGTTTTAAAGCGGCTGTTTTTCTGTCTAAATTTACACCAGGAATTATAGATTCGCTATCTAAATCTGTAATAGATAATCTGTAAGAACCACGATCAAAGCTATCATTTATAGCAATATTGTTAATGGTTGTAATTCCTGTTTGGTAAAAATCTTTTAAGTTATCTGGATTCGAATTGAAAGCAGTTGGCGTAATTGACAAACCTGAATATAGAGAAGTATCTCCACCTCTTACAATAGTTCCATCTGCTAAAGTAACAGGCGAATCGAATTGCGGAATTAAATTTCCAACATCCAATCTTGGCCCCCATGAATAGGTAATATTGTCATTAATTCCTCCACCTAAACCATCTACATATTCAAAATTTCCAGAATTTCCTTGTCCGAATTCATTTTGAAACTCAGGCAAACGAAAAGCCGAATCAAAAGTAATCGATGAATTTATGCTAATTCCCAAGCCTTTTTTATTGCTCCCATCTTTCGTATTAATCACAATAACGCCATTTGACGCGCGCGTTCCATACAAAGCAGCAGCACTTGGTCCTTTTAAAACAGTCACAGATGCAATATCATCTGGATTTACTTCCATGGCTCCGTTTCCAAAATCAATTTCTTGAAAACCAGCAGCAGCTTCATTGGTAAAATTAAAAACGGTGTTGTTGTTAATTGGAGTTCCATCCACCACAAAAAGTGGATTGTTATTGGAGAAAGAAGCTTCCCCACGAATGGTAATTTTTGATGAGGATCCAACTCCTGTTGCTCCTTGAGAAATGGTAACTCCAGCTAATTTACCAGACAAATTATCTAAAAAATTGGCAGTTTTAACTTCGTTAAGATCTTTCGCTTTTAACTCTTGAACAACATAACCTAACTCTTTGGTTTTTCTGTTTAATCCTAAGGCAGTTACTACAATTTCATTTAAATTCGTTTCAATTTCTTCTAATTGAATGTTGATGGTAGTTTGATTGTCAACTTTTATTTTTTGAGTTTTATAACCTAAATAAGAGAAGGTTAACATCTGATTTTTATCTTGAACTGTAATTGAATACGTTCCATCTATAGAAGAAGTTGTGCCGTTTTCTGTTGATGTTGAGATGGTTACAGAAGGAATTCCTTCACCTGTGATTTTATCGGTAATTGTGCCTGAAATTTTAATTTGTGAAAAACTGATGCTTGTTACAAACAGTATCATCCACATAAAAATGTGCTTCATTTAGTGTAATTTTTGTGTAAATATTTTATTTTGATAAATAGTCCAACACTTTTTATCAATAGATAAAAGTGTTTATTACGCAAAAATTAATGGAGAGCCTTTATTAGAATTTGGTGCAAAAAAAGTTTTTTTAAAGTTGATAGTAAGGTCAACAAAAAACTCTTTTTGAGGACATATAAGTAGCGTTAAAATTTTTAAAACCGATTTTGGTATCGCTTTAAAACTATCTAGTATTTTTTTTATATCCTCTAAAACATCTAAATCATTTAAGATTCCTAAAAGCTTAATATGTAGTTTTTTAGAAGTTACTATAGATGTAATACACTTTTGTAATTTAGAAGTTTGCCAAGGTAATTTTAAGAAGGTTTCTTTATTAAAATGTTCTTTTTTTATCCCCATTAAATAAAAACCACCATCTTTTGAAGGTCCTAAAACCAAATCATTTTTTTCAAGTTGATGAACAGTATCAACTAGATGTTTTGTTTTTAAGTGTGGAGTATCATTACCAATGGTAATTACATTCTTAAAACCTTTATTGAAAATGTTTTCAATAGCATTGGAAAATCGTTCACCAAAAGACGAACCTACCTGGTTTTTTTCAGAAAAATGAAAATATTCAATGCCAGATTTTTCTACCGTTTTTAAAGTTTGATGATTCAGTGCCGAAAAAACATCAGAAGAAAGAAACGTTTTTCTTTCAGCTTCTTTTTCAGCAGAATTTGCAAAAATTAATATGGCAGTATTTTTTTTCATTTATAGCAAGGGAGCATAACCCTTTGTTGTTTTTTACAAGGGGTTTAAACCCCTTGCTATATTTTAGCAAACATATTCCAGCAACAGTTTTCCCCTTTGGGGAATTAAAGGGGCCTTATGCTACAACTCCTTGACAACTACTTCCTGCACCAGCTGTACAACCATAACAATGTTGGTTGATAATAATATTTCTGTTTTGCAATAATTCTTCATTATAATCAGAAACATGTTTTACTTTGCTGGCAACTTTTAAATTTAGCATTTGGTTAAAATCGCAATCAAACAACCAACCATCCCAACTAATAGAAATTGTGTTTGTACACATTACACTTTCTACTGCTTTTGGATTGTAAGCGTCTAATAAAGAGTGCATATAATCTTCATAATTATCGGATGCAATTAAATAATCTAAAAAACGACTTATAGGTAAATTTGTAATGGCAAAAAGACTATGAAAATCGATATCAAAATCTTCTTTTAAGGCTTTTTTGAAATCATTTTCTAGTGCTTGTTGATCTCCAGGTAAAAATGCACCTGAAGGATTATACACCAAATCTAATTTTAAATCAGAACCTGGCATTCCATAACCGACAGCATTTAATTTTTGTAAAGCTTTAATTGATTTGTCAAAAACACCTTCTCCACGTTGTTTATCAGTTTTTCCACGAGTCCAATGAGGCATTGAAGAAACTACGTGAACTCCATGCTTTTTAAAGAATTCTGGTAAATCATGGTATTTTTTATTGGCTCTAATAATGGTTAAATTAGATCGAACAATAAAATCTTTAATCCCTGCTTTGGATGCTTCTTCTACAAACCATCTAAAATTTGGGTTCATTTCTGGAGCTCCACCAGTTAAATCTAACGTATGAGCTTCTGTTTTTTTAATGACTTCCAAACATTGCTGCATGGTTTCCATCGTCATAATTTCTTTACGATCTGGACCAGCATCTACATGACAATGTTCGCAAACTTGATTACACATGTAGCCTAAGTTTATCTGTAGAATTTCTAATTTTTTGGGACGAAGTGGAAAATGACCAGTTTCTTTTATTTTTGCTGCAAATGTTGGTAATTCTCCGTTTGCGAAAATTCCGTTTGAAAGAATTTCCATTTGACGAGATGTATTTGCAATATCGTTATTTCTTGCTTTTAATGATTTAGTTGCCATATTTTAGTTTTCAGTAGGCAGTTTCAGTATTCAGTTTGAGCAGGTTTTTCTGCCAACTGATTCTGTAAACTTTATGTTTTATGCTATTTTTAATATTTACGTAAATGGTTGTGGTTTGGTTTTGTTATGCGTCATTAATTGAATAATTAATTAAAATTTCAACTAATTTTTCTGATGACAAATTCTTATTCTCTTTTACTTCATCCATAAAATCAATAAAATAATGGAAGTTAAAAAAACTATGGTATTTAACGTTGTTTTTTTCAAAAATGATTAATCCATCTGTATTTTCATTTTCTATCTCAAAAAAAGCAAGTTCAGAATTTGAATCAACTTTATCAATCATATAAATTTCTATGGATTCAGAATTAGAGTTAAGAGAATTATTTTTTAAAAAATCTTCAAAAACAATATTTGTTTTAAATAAGTTAACTAAATCTAATAATTTCATTTTAGAATTTCTAATCAAAAGATCCCGCAGAAAAAGCGGGATAAGCGACCTCTAAAATTTTGCCAAAAGGCAAAATTAGAGTCTGCTTACATTTCTAACTTATTAACTTTATTCATCATTTGCACTCCATGTACCAAAGTTGCACCACTTTTAATGGCTGCTCCCACATGAATTGCTTCCATCATTTGCTCTTTAGTAACGCCTCTTTGTAAAGTGTCTTTTGTATAGGCATCAATGCAATATGGACATTGTTCTGTATGTGCTACAGCTAATGCAATTAAAGATTTTTCACGAGCTGTTAACGCTCCTTCTTCAAAAACTTTTCCATAATAGTCAAAGAATTTGTTTCCTAAATCTTCACTCCATTCTGTTATTTTTCCGAATTTTCTTAAATCTCCAGAATCGTAATATGTTTTAGACATTTATATATTTTTATAAATTTAAAAGTTGAAAGATAGTAATTATTTACTGTTCAAACTCCAATCATATTTTAAATAAGATATTTTAGCATCAGAATTGATTTCTGTAGTTGAATACTTGTTTAAATAATCAATTACGGAACCATTTTTAGTAAAATCTTCTTGAAACCAATCAAAGATTGATGAAATTTGAACTTTATCCTTAGAAATCTTATTTCTAGAGGAATCGTTGATAAATGTTTTCATCAATTCCTCTAAATTAGCATGTACATTTTCTTCTGTAAAAGCTTCGTTTCCTAATTTAGGGCAAGAAATAGAAGCACAATTTACACCTACATGAATTCTTGGGTCAAATAAATTTTTACGTAAAATTTCATGTTCAATATGATCTAAGGTGTATGTTTTGCCACCAACTTTCGCAAAAGGAATCTTCCAAGCTGTTTTTCCATCTTTTTTGATATCCATAATTGATTTTAATGGATAATTTTCTAAAATAAGTTTGATAGTATAGGCATTGTAAGCATTGATCCAAAATGCTTTTTGCTTATTTTTTGACCAAGAATCTGCTGGTGATGTTTTTTCTAAATAATCAATGTAAGTATCTAATTTAGCTTCATCCGCTTTAAAAGATTTATAGTCTACAAAGCCGTCTTTTGTAACGTGTTTTTGTAATAAATCATTATAAATTGATGTTTGTGCATTTCCTTGTGAGAAGGTTAAAATTGCTATAAGTACTATAAATATGTTTTTCATAAATGTTTTTGTTTCTACGTTATTAGACGAAGTTTTTATAATAGATTACAAAAATGAGTCCAATCTTTTTTAGAAGCACTCTTTTAATTTTGTAATAGATTAATTTAGTGTGATTTGAAATTTATTTTTGATCATATAAAAACTCATCAGTAAGTTCGTTTGTAAGGTTAAGTTTGAACCTTTTTCTGAATAGAAAAACGGCTCCATATAATAAAGGCGTATCTAAAATGGCAACAATTACTTTAAACAGAAAACCACTAATTAATAAACTTGTAAAGATTTCCCAAGGCAAAATTTTAAAAATGCATAATAAAAATATTACAGTAAAAGTATCTATAAATTGTGATGCAAACGTGGAAAAATTATTACGCAACCATAAATGTTTTCCATGGGTTAGTTTTTTCCAAAAATGAAAAATTTTGATGTCTATAAATTGTGCGAACAAATATGCCATCATTGATGCAAAAACGGCTAAAGGCGATAGTCCAAATACTTGATGAAAAGTTTCATTATTAATAGGAGAAGTTTCAGTTGCTGGAGCAACATCTGAAATTAATATGATAAGCATGGAAAACAAAGAAGCAAAAATACCAGCAATAACGACTTTATTTGCTTTTCTTTTACCATAGATTTCTGATAAAATATCAGTAATTAAAAACGTAATGGGATAAGGTAAAATGCCCACAGAAATTTCAAAACGATACAAACCAAAAGGTTCCCAATAAAAAAACTTTTGAAATATTAAGTTTGATGCCACTAAGGATGCAATAAATAACGCAGCTAATACGAAGTAAATATTATCTGCCAATTGTTTGTCTTTAAGTGTCATGAAGCAAAGTTAGTAAATATTAATTTTGTTTCATATATTTAATTAATTATTAAACAAGTCTAGCCCTGATTGAAGCCTTTCGACTATGCTCAAGGCAGGCTAATGTTTGAGCTCTTTTTTATGCTTTTTCAGCATAAAAAAAGCGAGTGCTGAAAGCAGGAAATAGCTTCAAATAAAAATCATTATTTTTGTCGCCAATTCAACGATTAAATAATTACACAAATTAACAATTTATGAAAGCATATATTTTTCCAGGACAAGGAGCACAATTTTCAGGAATGGGATTGGATTTATACGAGAAATTTCCATTAGCACAAGAATATTTCGAAAAAGCAAATGATATTTTAGGGTTTTCAATTACAGACATTATGTTTGAAGGAACTGCTGAACAATTGAAAGAAACGAAAGTTACACAACCTGCTATTTTTTTACATTCGGTGATTTTAGCGAAGGTTTTGGGTGATTCTTTTCAGCCAGCAATGGTTGCTGGACATTCTTTAGGGGAATTATCGGCTTTGGTTGCAATTGGAGTTTTATCTTTTGAAGATGGTTTGGAATTGGTTTCAAAAAGAGCTTTGGCAATGCAAAATGCGTGTGAAACACAAAAATCTACAATGGCTGCAATTATTGGTTTAGAAGATACTATAGTTGAGGAATTTTGTGCAGAGGTTGATGGAGTGGTGGTAGCTGCAAATTATAATTGTCCAGGTCAATTAGTGATTTCAGGAGAAGTAGAAGCTGTTGAAAAAGCTTGCGAAATATTAAAAGAAAAAGGTGCAAAAATGGCTGTAGTGTTGCCTGTTGGTGGTGCATTTCATTCGCCTTTAATGGAGCCTGCAAGAGAGGAGTTAGCTGCTGCAATTGAAGCAACAACTTTTAACGAACCAATTTGTCCAGTTTATCAAAATGTAGCTGCAATGGCTATAAATGATGCTGCAACTATAAAAGGAAATTTAGTAGCTCAATTGACTGCGCCTGTAAAATGGACACAATGTATCCAAGCAATGATTGCTGATGGAGCAACCGAATTTATAGAAGTTGGCCCAGGAAAAGTATTACAAGGTTTAATGCGTAAAATTGATAGAAAAGTTGCTGCAAGTGGAGCTGCTGTTTAGTTTACAGTTTACAGTTTTCAGTAACAGTTTATAGTAAAAAAAAATCCCAATTTCAAATTTGACATTGGGAATTTTTATTCTATTTTCTTTTTTAAAAGACTTACTTTTTAATCTCTTTTTGTCTTTCATTCAATAAAACAGGTTCTCCATAACCCAATTCTTTCATTCTTTCTAATTGCGTTTCAGCATCACCAACCACTAACCAAATCATTTTATTTGGGTTGATATATTTGTTTGCTAATTCAGCAATTCGTTCTTTAGTCATGGTATTTACAACATTTTCTCTCTCTTTAACATAGTCAGATTCCCAGCCATAATCGCTCATATTCGAGAGCATGTTTAGTTTTGCTCTTGAGGTTTCAAAAGCCCTAGCATTACTTTTAATTAAAAAGCTTTTTGTGGTTTCTAAATCTTTATCAGAAAAAGTACTTGGATATTCTTCTAATATTTTCTTTACAGCTTGTGCAGATTCTAAAGTAACATTACTTCTTACGCCACTAGAAATCGTAAAATCTCCTTTCGCTTTTGTACCAGAAAAACCAGAACGAATTCCATACGTATATCCTTTTCCTTCACGTAATTCTTGTGTTAATCTAGAGGCAAAACCACCACCACCTAAAATATAATTCATCACATTTGCTGCATAAAAATCATCATCATTAGCAGCCAAAGCTGGTGCTCCAAATTGTAAAACCGATTGTTTTGCATTTGGAATATCATAAAAATAAACGGTTGGTTTGTCTGGAGCATCTGGAGTTGTATACTCAGGAATAGTTACTTCTTTTGCAGCCCAATTATCATTTAAATCAGCTAATGAAGAGGTTACATTTTCTTCAGAAATATCTCCAACAACTAACATTTTAGCAACAGAAGGAGAAATGTAATTGTTATAAAAAGTTTTCACATCTTCTAAAGTGATGCTTTCTACAGATGAAACTGTTCCTAAATTATTTTTAGAACGGATATTATCTTTTCCGTAAATCAACTCATTATACGTATTTCTTGCTACAGAATTAGGATCTGCTTCCTGCTGACGTAAACGTGCAATGGTTGCGCTTTTTAATAGTTCGAATTCACTTTCGTCAAATCTTGGTTCTAACAAAATTTCTTGCACTAAAGCCAACGTTTTCTCGTAGTTTTTAGCTAAAGTAGTTGCGCTTATTGTAATTTCTTCTTGACCTGAATACACATTTATACTAGCACCTAGTTCTTGAATTGCTTCTTCTAGTTCAGCTACAGTTTTGTTTTTTGTGCCCTTTTCAAGAAGATTCGCAGTTAAATTGGCAACACCCAATTTATCCATAGATTCTAATAACTGTCCACCATCAATTGTTACATAAAATTGTACGAGAGGCACTTCATCATTTTCAATTCCGAATATTTTTAAACCATTATTTAAACTTGTTTTATAAACTTCAGGAGTTGCTAAAGACGGTGTTTCTCCGTAATTTGGTTCAACACTTCTATCAAAAGAAGAAGGTGTTTTCTCATACGTTGCTGCGATTTTTGGATCGAAACTTTCTTCTGCTCCTGTTACAATTTTCTCTTCTACAACATCAGCTAAAATAGAGCCTGTTAACGCTAAATCAGCTTGATTTTTTGGTACAAAACTAGTAGCAATGTAATTTTTATTTTTGATGTATTTATTATACACATTCATTACATCTTCTGTAGTTACTGCTAATGTGTTTTTGATGTCTTCAGTTACAAAACCAGGATTTCCTGTATAAGTATTGTAAGATGCTAAACCAGTTCCTTTACCCAAAACACTCGATAAACTCTGATAAAAATTAGTTTCTTGACCCGCTTTTATTCTGTTTAAATCTTTTTCAGAAATCCCTTCTGCTTCAAATTTTGCAAATGCTTTTTCAACGCCAGCTTTTAAAGTATCTAATTTTATATCATTAAAAGCTCTAATCACTAAATGTGTTTCTCCAGCAATTTCAGAAGCATAATTATACATAGTTGTGTTAGATGTCAATTTTAAATCATCAACCAAAACCTCATTAAAAGGTGCTTTTTTGCCACTAGTTAAATACTGTGTTAAAACCTCTAAAGCATAAGAATCTTTGTGATACTGCTCCACACTTGGCCAAGCCATTGTTAATTGAGGAACTCTTGCAAAATTATCTTCATAATATAAGAATTTAGTTTCAGCAACATTTCCAGCTTTTTTCTCTAAAGCAGGAATTTCTTCACCTTTAGGTATTTCGTCAAAATATTTATGAACCCATTTTGTAGCTTGTTCAACATCAATATCTCCAGACAACACTAAAGTTGAATTATTTGGCACATACCATTTTTTGAAAAACGTTTTTACATCGTCTAAAGTTGCATTTTGTAAATCTTCTAAAGAACCAATTACTTGCCAATTATAAGGATGGTCTTTTGGATACAAATTTTTACCAAGCACATAAAAATTATGTCCATAAGGTCTGTTGTCTACACTTTGTCTTTTTTCGTTTTTAACAACTTGTTTTTCTTTTGCCAAAACAGGATCTGTAACTGTGTTGATAAAGTAACCCAATTTATCAGCTTCTGCCCAAATCATTTTTTCCAAAGCATCTTTAGGTACTGTTTGTAGATAATTTGTTCTATCTCTTGATGTTGATCCATTGGCTCCTGAACCACCAATTCTTGCGCTCATTTTGTCCAATCCACCTTTTCCTAAATTTTCAGATTCCAAGAACAATAAATGTTCAAATAAGTGAGCAAAACCAGTTCTGCCTTCAATTTCTCTAGCAGAACCCACATGCACCATTAACTCTACAGCCACAACTGGGTCAGATTTATCAACATGAAAAACAACGTCTAAACCATTGTCAAGGGTAATTTTTTTATAGTTGATGCTTAATTCTGGTGTTTTTTCTGTTGATTTATCTTCGGATGAATTTTTACATCCAATAAAAGCAGTGATTGCTAAAAATACAATTAATAATTTTTTCATTTGAGTTGATTTTTAAGCCGTTAAAATTACTTAAAAAAAGTAGGTAAGCAACTGTTTTCTTGTTAAATATCTAATAAATAAAACCAAGTTTTAGCTTTCTTATTTTAATTTCAGAAATCCAATTCACTCTTTAAAAGAATAAATGTAAATTTGCACCCTCAAAAAGCAGAAGTAATGCAATATAATCATCAAGAAATAGAAAAGAATTGGCAAAATTTTTGGGCTGATAACCAAACTTTTAAAGCTAGTAATGAAAGTGAAAAACCTAAATTTTATGTGTTAGATATGTTTCCTTATCCTTCAGGAGCAGGTTTACATGTTGGGCATCCTTTAGGCTATATTGCAAGTGATATTTATGCACGTTACAAACGTCATAAAGGTTTTAATGTGTTGCATCCTCAAGGATATGATTCTTTTGGTTTGCCAGCAGAACAATATGCAATTCAAACTGGGCAACATCCTGCAAAAACTACCGAAGAAAACATAAAAACGTATAGAAGACAATTAGATCAAATTGGTTTTTCTTTTGATTGGAGCAGAGAAGTTCGTACTTCAAATCCTGAGTATTACAAATGGACTCAGTGGATTTTTATACAACTTTTTAATTCTTGGTATAATAAGGACACAGATAAAGCAGAAGATATTTCTGAACTAGAAAAAGTCTTTAAAAAAGAAGGAAACAAAAGGGTTAATGCAGTTTGTGATGATGAGATCAAATCTTTTTCTGGAGAGGAGTGGAAAGCTTTTTCAAAAACAGAACAAGAAGAAATTTTACTACAATACAGATTAACATTTTTGTCTGATACAGAAGTAAACTGGTGTCCTGCTTTAGGAACAGTGTTGGCAAATGACGAAATTGTAAACGGAGTTTCAGAAAGAGGAGGTCATCCTGTTGTCAGAAAAAAAATGACACAATGGTCTATGCGAATTTCTGCATACGCACAACGTTTGTTAGATGGTTTAGAAAAAATTGATTGGCCACAACCTTTAAAAGATTCTCAAACCAATTGGATTGGACGTTCTCAAGGAGCAATGGTTAGTTTCAAAGTTGCGAAAGCAGATAAAAAAGCAACCAAAGAAGTAAAATTATCTTATAAAGAATTAGAAGCTTTAAAAGAATTGCGTGTAAATTTATCGAAAGCAGAGACGTTGCTTTGGGATGAATTAAAAAATAAAAAAGGTGCATCAAAATTTAGAAAAAAATATACAATTGGTGCTTATTTGGTAGATTATATTTCTGCTGCTAAAAAATTAATTGTTGAATTTTCTGGGAAAGAAGATGAAGCTGAAAGAACAACCTATTTTAATGATGAAGGTTTTAACGTAATTCATTTTACAAAAGAAGAAGTTACAGAAAACGTATTAAAAGTTGTTGCTAAAATAAATAATGCTATTCAGTTTTTGAAACCAATTCAAAAATCAGAGAATACAAGTGATGATGTTTCAAATGAAAATGAAGAATCTTACAAAATAGACGTTTTCACAACTCGTCCAGACACTATTTTTGGAGTAAGTTTTATGACTTTAGCTCCAGAACACGAATTAGTTGCTAAAATTACAACTGATGCTCAAAAAGCAGAAGTTGAAGCGTATGTGAAAGCAACAGCAAAACGTTCTGAACGTGATAGAATGGCTGATGTAAAAACCATTTCTGGTGCATTTACTGGAGCGTATGCAATTCATCCTTTTTCTGGTGAAAAAGTTCAAATTTGGATTGGAGATTATGTCTTGGCTGGTTATGGAACTGGAGCTGTAATGGCTGTTCCTTGTGGAGATCAACGTGATTATGATTTTGCTAAAAAGTTCGGAATTCCGATTCCAAATATTTTTGAAGGTGTAGATATTTCTGAAGAAGCACATGCTGGAAAAGAAGGAACTGTAATTGCAAATTCAGATTTTTTATCAGGATTAACCTATAAAAAAGCCTTGAAATTATCAATTTTCGAGATGGAAAAAAGAGGTTTTGGGTATGGAAAAATAAATTACAGATTAAGAGACGCCGTTTTTAGCAGACAACGTTATTGGGGAGAACCATTTCCTGTGTACTACAAAGATGGAATGCCACAAATGATTGATGCAGAACACTTACCAATTGTATTGCCAGAAGTAGAAAAATACTTGCCAACTGAAGATGGAAAACCACCTTTAGGAAACGCAACTGAATGGGCTTGGGATTCTCGTGGAAAGAAAGTTGTTTCTAACGATAAATTAAAAAATAAAACTGTTTTTCCTTTAGAATTAAACACAATGCCTGGTTGGGCTGGGAGTTCTTGGTATTTTAACAGATACATGGATTCTAACAATTCAACTGAATTTGCCAGCAAAGAAGCTTTAGATTATTGGAAAGATGTAGATTTATATATTGGAGGATCTGAGCACGCAACTGGTCATTTATTATATGCACGTTTTTGGCAAAAATTCTTGTTCGATAAAGGAATTGTTCCTGTGGATGAATTTGCGAAAAAGTTGATTAATCAAGGAATGATTTTGGGAACTTCAGCATTTGTTTTTAAAGCAACTGCATTTGTTAAGAATGGCTGTGCAATCGATAAATCAAATGATGATGTTATTGAGAAAATTCCAACTGTGTTTGTTTCAAAAAATTTATTTACAAATGATGATGAGTTTGAAACTGTTGTAAAAGAATATTTATTAGAGAATAAATTATTGAATCCTAATTTTGCAGATTTAGTAATGATAACCAAAACACCTTTGCATGCAGATGTTTCTTTGGTAAATTCTTCTGATGAATTAGATGTAGAGGGTTTTAAAAATCATCCTTTAAATAAAGAGTATAAAAATGCTCTTTTTATAGGAAAGAGTGGAAAAGTCCTCTCTTTTGGAGAGGATTTAGGAGAGGCCTTTGAGGTTGGTAGAGAAGTAGAAAAAATGTCAAAATCAAAATACAATGTTGTAAACCCTGATGATATTGTTGCAGAATATGGTGCAGATGCTCTACGTATGTTCGAAATGTTTTTAGGACCTTTAGAACAAACTAAACCTTGGAAAACATCTGGTATTTCTGGAGTTTCATCTTTCTTAAAGAAATTATGGAAACTGTATTTTAATGGTGACACTTTTGAAGTTTCAGAGGAAAATGCAACTAAAGAGGAGTTAAAAGTTTTACATAAAACGATCAAAAAAGTACAAGAAGATATAGAGAGTTTTTCTTTCAATACATCTGTTTCTACTTTTATGATTGCCGTAAATGAGTTAA
Organism: Polaribacter sp. Hel_I_88; assembly: GCF_000687935.1. Taxonomy (NCBI): domain Bacteria; kingdom Pseudomonadati; phylum Bacteroidota; class Flavobacteriia; order Flavobacteriales; family Flavobacteriaceae; genus Polaribacter; species Polaribacter sp. Hel_I_88. The sequence goes on from NZ_JHZZ01000001.1 coordinate 2,010,008, forward strand.
CTGCATTAAAGTGTAACAAACGTGAAATTTTAGAACCTTTATTGGTTTTGTTATCACCTTATGCACCTCATATTACAGAAGAATTGTATAGCAAATTAGGGCATACTGAAAGTATTTCAACTGCTGCTTTTCCTATTTTTGATGAAAAGCATTTAGTGGAAAGTTCTAAAGAATATCCTATTTCTTTTAATGGAAAAACGCGTTTTACAATGGAGCTTTCTCTAGATTTATCAAAAGAAGAAATAGAAAAAACAGTAATGAATCACGAAAAAACAATTGCACAATTGGAAGGAAAAACGCCTAAAAAAGTAATTGTTGTGCCTGGTAAAATTGTAAATATTGTTGGTTAAAGACATCGCTTTTTTATAGTTTTTAGTTTGTTAGAGATTAAAAAATCAGACCTCCAAGGTTTTTAAAACCTTGGAGGTCTTTTTATTCAGAATATCTTCATCGATTTACATTGATTTTTTATCAATAAAAACCTACATTTGGTAAAATTATTCTCCTATGACCACTTCAAGAAAAAGCGGAAGTTTATATACCAATATTCAAAATAATATTGCTACTATAGAGTTTGGGCATCCTGCAAGTAATTCCTTTCCAAGTGATTTATTAGACAGATTAACAAAAGAATTAGATGCAATTGCACAAAACGATTCAGTTTCTGTAATCATTTTAAAATCTGAAGGCGAAAAAGCATTTTGTGCTGGTGCTTCTTTTGATGAATTAGTCGCGATTTCAAATTTAGAAGAAGGGAAACAATTTTTTGCTGGTTTTGCCAATGTTATAAATGCCATGAGAACGTGTGGCAAATTAATTATTGGACGAATTCAAGGAAAAACAGTTGGTGGTGGAGTTGGTTTGGCTGCTGCTTGCGATTACGTTTTGGCAACTGAAAGTGCATCCATAAAATTATCGGAATTTACTATTGGTATTGGTCCTTTTGTAATTGAACCTGCAGTAAAACGAAAAATAGGGTTGGCAGCTTTGTCCGAATTAACCTTAGATGCCACAAATTGGCAAAATGCTTATTGGGCAAAAGAAAAAGGCTTGTATGCAAGAGTTTTTGAAAACATAAAAGAATTAGATAAAGAAGTTGAACTTTTTGCAGAAAAATTAGCTTCTTATAATCCACAAGCTTTAGCAGCAATGAAAAAAGTGCTGTGGGAAAATACAGATGATTGGGAGTCACTTTTATCGGAAAGAGCAAAAATTTCTGGAGAATTAGTTTTATCAGAATTTACAAAAAATGCGTTGGCTAAATTTTCAAAGAAATAATTTATGAAAATTATAGCAACTAATATTGGTGAACGTAGAGAAGTTCATTGGAAAAAGAAAAAAGTAACTACGGGTATTTATAAATTTCCAGTTGATGAACCTATTTTTTTGGATAGAGAAGAGGTAAAAGGAGATGAAATTTCCGACAGAAAATATCATGGAGGAATCAATCAGGCTGTTTACGGATATTCTTTAAAACATTATGAATATTTTAAAAACTTGCATCCTAATTTAGAGTGGAGTTATGGAATGTTTGGTGAAAACCTAACAATTGATAATATAGAAGAAACAAAAATTTATGTTGGTGATACTTTTAAAGTCGGTGAAACTATTTTAGAAGCAACACTTCAAAGAGACCCTTGTTTTAAATTAGGCATCCGTTTTAACGATATGAAAATTGTAAAACAACTTTGGAGCACCACAAAATGTGGCGTTTATTTTAAAGTTTTACAAACGGGTTTTGTAAAGGTAGGAGACAAGTTTGAGCAGATAAAAAGTAGCCCAGAAAATGCTACTATTGCAGAATTATTAATCCAAAGAAAAAAAGAAAAAGCAATTTAATGAAGTTAAGAAAAAGATATTTTTTGCTTATTTTTTTAGCAATTGCTCCTTTTTATAAATTTATTCATCCAGAAAATTATTGTTTTGGTGATGTAGATTTGGTGATTATTGGAGGCTTTATGGTATTATTTGCAATTACTTTTTTAGTTATTTTCTTCAATAACTTATATTTAATAACGATAAAAAAAGAACTCTTTAATTTTAGACCAGTAATTATAACAGTTGTTTTTTTAATAGCCTTATACACTACTTTAGGATTGCATGACAAGAATATATTTCAAGAGAAAATAAAAACCTATAAAGGTTTTTCTAAAGAAAAAGATCAACTTGAAATAAATTTATTTGATGATAATACTTTTGAGCTGAAAATAATTTATCCTAAATCTTACTGTGTCGAAAAAGGCGAATATAGTTTTAAAAACGACACATTATTACTAGATAAATATAATAAAGTAAAAGGGAATATTATTTTTGATGATATGTATGTTTATAATGACACTCAGAAAAGCTTAAATCCTATATATTCTGGTCTTCCTGTTTTTGTTTCAGAAAAATAAATAAGCACTAAAAAATAATAGTTTTATGTGTTATAATTAAAATAAAAGTATATATTTGTATGTGGTTTTTAATTAAGCCACACTTTTTCTTTTTCATAGCAATTTTCCCACTCATTTTATGAGTGGGTTTTTTTGTGTTTTTTAACTAATAAAACACTTTAAATATATGGTAAATTGATAATTATCAAATATCTTTGCAGTTCATTAGTGGCAATATGAATGCAACAGTAATTTCAGAGACAAAAACATCAATGAACACACTTTTATCAGATTTGAAACAGCTTACAAAAGTTGGGTTGTCTTTAAGTGTGGTGTTCTCTTCTATTGCTGGGTATTTATTAGGGGTTGAAGTTGTAGATTACAAAATACTTTTCTTATTAGCTTTAGGAGGTTTTTTTATGGTGGGTGCATCAAATGCATTTAATCAAATTATAGAAAAAGACACAGATGCTATTATGCAAAGAACAAAAAACAGACCTTTACCAACTGGAAGAATGTCTGTAAATTTTGCCATGTTTGTGGCTGTTTTATTTACAGTTTTAGGTTTATCTATACTGTACAGCATCAATCCAAAAACAGCATTGTTTGGAGCAGTTTCTATATTTTTATATACTTGTGCCTACACACCTTTAAAATCGGTAACACCACTAACTGTTTTTGTAGGTGCAATTCCAGGTGCAATTCCTTTTATGTTAGGTTGGGTTGCAGCTACTAATCAATTTGGTATAGAAGCAGGTTTTTTATTTATGATTCAGTTTTTTTGGCAATTCCCACACTTTTGGGCCATTGGTTGGTTGCAAGATGAAGAATATAAAAAGGCAGGGTTTAATATGTTGCCAATGAATAAAAAGGACAAAAATGCAGTAAAACAAATTATATTTTACACTGTTATTATGATTTTTGTTTCTGTAGCACCTGTTTTAAAAGTGTCTGGTGATTTTTATATACATCCAATATCTGCTGTACTTGTTGCTTTATTAGGAATGTACATGTTATATTTTGGTTTTAAATTACACAAATCTGAAACAAATATAGATGCAAGAAAGTTGATGTTATCTAGCATTTTGTATATTACACTAGTGCCAATTATATATGTAGTTGATAAATTTTTACATTAAAAAATGACAAACGAACAAACATTAAATCAAGAATATATTGTAGCCAAAAAAAAATCTGCAAAACCTATGTTATGGGTTTCTATGATTAGTATGGTTATGTTTTTTGCGGGCTTAACAAGCGCCTACGTTATAAGTATGAAACGTGAAGATTGGGTTGCTTTTGATTTGCCTGAAGCATTTTATATAAGCACAATTTTAATTATTGCAAGTAGTATTACACTTATGCTATCGCAAAGATTTTTAAAACAAGATAAAAGACAATTATCACTTATAATGGTAGTAGTTACTTTACTTTTAGGAATTGGTTTTGTTTGGCAACAATATGTTGGTTTTAATCAACTAAAAAGTATTGGATTATTTTTTACAGGACCAGAAAGCACAGTTTCAACATCGTTTATAATTGGTATTTCTTTTATGCACGTTCTGCACATTATTGCAGGTTTAGTTGTTCTTTTTGTTGTAATTTATAATCATTTTAAATACAAATACAAATCAGACGATATGCTTGGTTTTGAACTAGGTGCAATCTTCTGGCATTTTGTAGATTTATTATGGATTTATCTATTTTTGTTTTTCTCTTTTATAAAGTGATTAAAAATAGTTATTTTTGACGAACGTTTAAGATTTAAATTAAATATTATTTATGGAAGCAAATATTGCTATACCTTCAGACGAGAAAAACACTTGGAATGGTGGTAGTGGAGTAAAACCATTTGGCGCTAGCTATGGTAAAATGATGATGTGGTTTTTTATCGTTTCTGATGCACTAACCTTTTCAGGATTTTTGGCAGCGTACGGTTTAACTCGTTTTAAATTTATCGATTCTTGGCCAATTGCAGATGAGGTTTTTACACACGTCCCTTTTATACATGGAATATATCCAATGTATTATGTTGCATTTATGACGTTTGTACTTATTTTTTCTTCAGTAACAATGGTGTTAGCTGTTGATGCTGGTCATCAAATGAAAAAAAACAAAGTAGCTTGGTATATGTTTGCTACCATTATTGGAGGTTTAATATTCGTAGGCTCTCAAGCCTGGGAATGGAATACGTTTATAAATGGTTCTTATGGAGCTGTTAAAACGCCTCAAGGTAAAGTTTTACAATTTGTAAAAGACGGTCATCAAATAGCGCTATCAGATTTTGTAGTAGGAGATAGAATGGATGAAAGAGTTACACACACAAAGAAAAACGGATTATGGTTTGAAAGTGGAGAAACAGTCCCTGAATATTCAATTGCTCAAATTACAGCTTCGTATAAAGCAAACCCTAATATTCAAATTAGGAGCGAGCAAATTAATATGGATGAAAAGAAAAAAATAGTTTTTTCTAGAGAAAAAGGGTTAGAAGAATTATTAAAAGGTGGTGCTGTTGTAGAAGGAGCAAATTTAACTGCAAACGAATATGGAAACACAATTTTTGCAAATTTCTTTTTCTTTATCACAGGTTTTCACGGTTTTCACGTATTCTCTGGTATTATGATCAACATAATTATTTTCTTTAATGTGCTTCTTGGTACTTATGAAAAAAGAGGACACTATGAAATGGTAGAAAAAGTTGGTTTATATTGGCACTTTGTAGATTTAGTTTGGGTATTTGTATTTACATTCTTCTACTTAGTTTAAAAAAATAAGTTCATATAAAGGCAAAGCCTTTTGATTTCATTTAAATTGTCTTTCCAGGAAAAGCTGGAATTTAAAAATAGCATTAAAAAAATGGCACACGCACACGAATCACATACTAAAAAAATCTGGAATGTATTTTGGATTTTATCTGCAATAACTATTGTAGAAGTAGCTTTAGGTATTATAAAGCCAGATGTTTTACATTTAACTAGTATTTTAGGAACAAGTCCTTTAAACTGGATATTTATTATTTTAACGTTAGCAAAAGCTTATGGAATTACTTGGGCTTTTATGCACATGGATAGCGAAAAGAAATGGTTTAGAAGAGCAGTCGTTTGGACAACTGTATTTTTAGTCTGTTACTTTGTAACCTTATTTCTTATAGAAGGAGGTTACTTGCATAGCACTCTAGCACCACTTGTAAAATGGTAATAAACAAATATAAAAGGTGGTTTTAACCACCTTTTTTTATAGAATAAATATTTTATGCAAGCCTTTGATTGTTTGTATAACAAAGTAAGATTCTCAAAATTAATTTCTAACAGATGAAATTTTTCACAAAAAAAAGGGTTGTATTATTTTTACTTTTTATTTTTCCTTTACTATGTTTTTTGCTGCTTTCTTTAGGTGAAAATAATTTCACAAAATTACCTGTAGTTAAAGAAAACCTTATTGATGTTTCTGAAATTGATGCAACTAATTCAGCAAAGCTTAAAGAAAATGTTACTGTTCTTTGTTTTTTAGGGAATGATATCAATAAAATCAAATCGGGTGTCTTAAATTTAAATGAAAAAATTTATAAAAAATTTATCGATTATAAAAAATTTCAAATTATCGCTATTTACCCTGCAGACCAAGAACAAGAAGTGCAAAATTTACAGGAAGAAATAGGTGTTTTTACAGATATGCAAAAATGGAATTTTATACCTAGTTCAAAACAAGAAATAGAAGGTTTTTATCAAACTTTTGGTTTAAATGAATCTTTGGTTAACCTATACACTCCAAATGTATTTTTAATTGATAAAGATGTTAATTTAAGAGGTAGGTTAACGGATAAAGACAGTAAAGATGGTAAACTTTATGGCTATAATATGAATTCTGTTGCAGTTTTAAACGGAAAACTTATAGATGACATAAAGGTTTTATATTACGAATATTATGCTGCTTTTAAAGAGAAAAACCAAAATAAAGCAGATAGAAAAGAAGTAGGATTATGAAAAAGAAGTATTCTTATATAGGTGTTGCTTTTATTATATTATTATTTGGCATTTATACTGTACCGAAAGTAGTTAGTCGTTTTGAAAGTAACGAACTTTTAAAATTTGGTAAAATTCCAGAATTTGAATTTACAAATCAAGAAGGGCAAACAATTACCAACGAAACTTATAAAGACAAAGTGTATGTTGTTGAGTTTTTCTTTACAACTTGTCCAACCATTTGTCCGTTAATGAATCAGAAAATGTTAACACTACAAGACGAATTTTTTGGAAATCCAGAATTTGGAATCGCATCAATTTCTATAACACCAGATATTGATACTCCAGCTGTTTTAAAAGAATATGCAAAAGAAAATGGTATTACTCATAAAAACTGGCATTTATTAACTGGTAAATCAGATGATGTTGTGTATGCACTTGCAAACAATGGTTTTAAATTGCCAACAGGAAAAGGAGTCTCACAAGATGAGCATAATGGTTTGTATCATTCAGGAAACTTTGCCTTGATAGATAAAAATGGATATATGAGATCTAGAAAAGATGAGTTTGGTAACCCAATGTTTGTATACAGAGCTCTTGACGAATATGAAATGGAAGATCAAATGAAAGAACTAAAAGAGGATATAAAATTATTATTAAATGAGTAGTCTAGCCCAAGAAAAAAAGTATAAAAAAATTATAACTGCCTTATCAATTATAATTCCTTTAGCAGTTGCAGCTTTGTTTGGTGTTAATTTAAAGGATTTAGGTTTTAATGTAGAGCCTTTAAGTTTTTTACCACCAATTTATGCTACTACAAACGCGCTAACAGCAGTTTTATTAGTAGCAGCAGTTATCGCCATAAAAAATGGTAATAAGAAATTACATGAGCAGTTAAATACAGTTGCAATTGCTTGTTCCTTAGCTTTTTTGTTGATGTATATTGCATATCACATGACTTCTAACTCTACCACATTTGGTGGAGAAGGAGCTATAAAATACATCTACTATTTTATTTTAATTACACATATTATTTTATCTGTAATAGTAATTCCATTTGTGCTTTTAACCTATATGAGAGCAAAATTGGGTAATTTCGCTCAACATAAAAAGATCGCTAGAATTACTTTTCCTATTTGGTTATATGTTGCTATTACTGGTGTAATTGTATATTTAATGATATCTCCTTATTATGTTTAAAAAAACCGTATTCTTAATTTTATTATTGTTGTTAACTGTACAATCATCATATGCTCAATGTGCTATGTGTAAGGCAGTTGTAGAAACAGGAGATACAGAAATGGCTGAAGGAGTTAATAACGGCATTTCTTATTTAATGGTTTTTCCTTATTTGTTGGTTGGGGTTTTAGGTTACACTTTATATAGATATAAAAAGAAAGCTGAAAATTAACATTTTAATAATAGTAAAATGCTGTAACATATTTTACTTTTGGTCGTCTTATAAGTAACTATTTAAATAAAATATCTTTGTTTTTTTTAGTTTTTAATAAATAATCAACCAAAAATAATTACGTTTTGAAAATTAAACTTATAGTATTAGTAGCGTTAATGACTTCTATAGCTACTTTTTCTCAAAAAAAATGGACACTTAAAGAGTGTGTAGACGAAGCTTTAAGAAAAAACATTTCTATTCAACAAAACAAACTAAGTCTTGAATTAGCCAAAAAAGATGTTGAAATTGCCAAAGGAAATTTTTTACCAAATTTAAATGCTAATACTGGTGGAAATTTAAACTTCGGAACTGGTTTTGACCCTGTATCTCAAGATAGGGTTAATACAAGTTTTTTTGGAGGTTCTATAGGAGCAAGCTCTGGTATTACTGTTTTTAACGGTTTTAGAAATACAAACATTTTTAAACAGGCTCAATTAGGCGTAGAATCTAGCTTATTAGATTTAAAAAAGATTGAAAATGATATTTCTTTATTTGTTGTAAACGGGTACTTAAACGTATTATTTGCTAAAGAAAATTTAAGCGCGGCTAAAGTTCAATATGAAATAAGTAGAACTCAAATTGAAGCTGCAGAAAGTAGATTTAAAGCAGGTGTTATACCAAAAGGAGACTTATTAAATACACAATCTACAGCAGCTACTAATTTACAAACGGTTGTTACTCAAGAAAATGCTTTAGATTTGGCGTTGTTAAATTTAGCACAGCTATTACAAGTTTCTGCAGATAATTTTGATGTAGCTCCAGTAGATGTTGGTACACCATCTGCTAATTTATTTTATAAAAATTCATCATCAGTATATGACAAATCTTTAGATAGATTGCCAGAAATTGCTAGAGCAAAATTAGCTATTGAAAATGCTGATTTTAATATTGAAATTGCAAAGGCATCTTTTTTACCTTCAATTACTGCATCTGCAGGCTTGTCTACTAATTATGGTTACAATTTAAATTTACCTCCTGGTTTTTCTAATAATGCATTTTTTGATCAATTAAGTGATAACTTAGGTTATGGACTTGGTTTTAATATAAGTATTCCAATTTTTAATCGTTTTCAGACAAAAAATAGAGTTTCACAATCAATCATCAATAAAGATATTTCTGAAACTAGGTTAGAAAGCGAAAAATTGAATTTAAAACAAACTATAGAACAATCTTTTTTAGATGTTAAAACAGCATTAAAAACTTTCGAAGCTTCAAAAATATCTTTAGAAGCGCAACAAGAAGCATTTAAAAATGCTCAAGAAAGCTATAATTTTGGAGCAATGACACAATTTGATTTCGATCAAATAAGAGCACGATTGGTAAATGCAGAAGCTGCTTTAATACGTTCTAAGTATGATTATGTTTTTAAAACGAAAGTATTGCAATTTTATGCTGGAGATTTAGTTTTAGAATAATTAAAAAAAAATAACGATTCAAAACCTCACTAATTTTAGTGAGGTTTTCTTTTGATTTATATTTGCAAAAACAATAAGATTTTGAGCATCATTTTAAATATAGAAACTGCCACAAAAAACTGTTCTGTTAGTATTGCAGAAAATGGAAACATAATTGCTATTAAAGAATTAAATAATGGCAATTATTCTCATGCAGAAGTATTACATCCATTTATTGTTGATGTTTTAAAGGAGGCTAGTTTAACTTCAAAAGAAATAGATGCTGTTGCAGTAAGTAAAGGGCCAGGTTCCTATACAGGTTTAAGAATAGGAGTTTCTGCTGCAAAAGGTTTATGTTTTGCTTTTGATAAACCTTTAATTTCTATTGATACTTTAACATCCTTATCGCATGCAGTTTCTATCGATTCTGGTTTTATAATACCCATGATTGATGCAAGAAGAATGGAGGTTTATGGAGCTGTTTACAATAACCATAATCAACAGGTTAGAGATATAAAGGCAGAGATTATTGATAAAAATTCTTATGCTAAATATTTAGATCTTGATAAAGTTTATTTTTTAGGTGATGGTTCTCAGAAGTGCAAATCAATAATTACACATAAAAATGCTGTTTTTGTGGATGATACATATCCATCAGCAAAAGAAATGGCACAATTATCTTTTGTTAAATACCAAAAAAGCGACATAGAAAATGTCGCTTATTTTGAACCTTTTTATTTAAAAGATTTTATTGTAATTCCTGAAAAGAAAAAGAAGCCTACTTTTTAAAGTGAGTTGAAATAGGTTACAATCTTTTTTAAATCTTCTAAATCTTTATTATTTAGCCTATTACTTTTCATATAATTTTTAATTTCTGATTCTTTTCCGTCGAAAATAGCATAGAATTTTCTCTTATTACTTGGGACTTCTATAATACTATTATTATCAAATTTTATATAAAATATATCATCATTTCTAATAAAATCTGCTTTTTTACCAGCTACATAGCTGTTTACAGGAGGTTTTTCTTCTTGGTACGTTACAGTTTGTCTTGATAATAACTGATTTTTTCCTTCATTATGAACTATAAAGTATTTTAAATCATTATTAAGCTCAAAAAGCTTGTATTTAGTATTCAAATTTTGGAATACAATTGTTCTGTCATTTATCTTCTTCAAATATAATAATTGATCATTCTTAGAAAATTCCATTTCATCTCTGTACATATTATACCTTAGAAAAAATGTTTCAACAATATCATCTACATTGGCTGCCAAATAGCTTGTAGTGATATACATTTTAGGTGCTAATTCCTTAAATTCTTCGGATTTATCAATTTCTGTATTTGGATTAAAAATTGTGTTATATGAAGTTCCACTACCAGTAGTAATTCCCCCAACTTGAGAGAAAGCTAGTGCAGGTAACATTAAAATTGCTATAAAAATTTTTTTCATAATATATTTAGTTTTTATTTGTTTAATTAATATCAATAACTATGCCTTTTTTACAATATTTACGTTATGAGGATAAGGTATTTCAATACCAGCTGCATCAAAAGCTTCTTTAGTTTGTTCCATAACATCAAATTTTACTGCCCAATAATCTTCCTTTTTAACCCAAGCTCGTGTAAAAAAGTTAATAGAACTATCACCCAATTCAGATAAATTTACAGCAGTTGCAGGTTCTTTTAAAATTAATGGATGTTTGTTTAAGATACCGAAAATAATATCTTTTGTTTTTTTAATATCAGAATCATAACCAACACCAAAAGTAAAATCTACTCTACGTGTAGCTTCTGTACTGTAATTTACAATATTTCCGTTAGAAAGTGCTCCATTTGGAATAATTACTTCTTTATTATCTGTAGTATTTAACTTGGTTGTAAATATTTCGATTTCTTTTACAGTTCCACTTTCTCCTTGAGCTTCTATAAAATCACCAATTTTTATCGGTTTAAAAATCATGATTAATATACCACCAGCAAAATTACCTAAAGAACCTTGTAAGGCTAATCCTATAGCTAAACCAGCAGCTGCAATAATTGCTGCAAAAGATGTTGTTGCAACGCCCAATTGAGAGATTACAGTAATAAATAAAAGTATTTTTAAAATCCAACCTAAAAGATTTCCTAAAAATTTTTGAAGTGTTAAGTCAACACCTCTTTTTTGCATTAACTTTCTTGAAGATTTTATAACTATTTTAATTACATATAAGCCAATAAGTAGTATTAATAATGCAGTTATTACTTTAGGTGCATATAAAAATAATAGATCTTGAGCTGTTTTAATAAATTCTTCCATTGTTTATATTATATTTTAATTTGAAACAAAAATAACAGTTTACATTTAAAAAGAAGAAAATATTAAAGTAATAAAACAGATAAAATACTTAAAAAGGCTGGTATGGTTTGGATGTATAAAATTTTAATAGAATTAGTAGAATATGCACCATAAATACCAGCTATACAAATACATATTAAAAAGAATAAAGCAACGTCTAATTTACTGCTAACTATAGACCAAATTAGGCCAGCTGCTAAAAAACCATTATACAAACCTTGATTGGCAGCCATAATTTTAGTTTCTTCAGCAAATTTTTCATTTTTAAGATTAAAAGCTTTTATTCCTTTTTTCGATGTCCAAAGGACCATTTCTAAATAGAGAATATAAATGTGAATTAAAGAAACTAATCCTATCAAAATAATTTGTAGAGTATTCATAATTAAAATACGTATTTAATTTACTTCGAAAGTAATTTTTACATTAACCCTAAACTCAGTAATTATATTGTCGTTTACTACAGCACTTTGCGATTGCACAAAAACAGATTTTATATTTTGTATTGATTTTGCTGCATTTTTTACAGCTTTTCTGGTTGCTTCTTCCCAGCTTTTGTTTGAATTTGCTAATACTTCTATAACTTTCATAACAGCCATAACTTTTTGTTTTAAAATGATTTAATGTAAATATAGATTATTTTTACAATAATATTTAATAGAAAATTCCAATGTTAATTTAATGTTACCAAATTGTTGCTTTATAGTTAGTTTATTTGTATATTTGTAATTATAATGTTAACCTTAAAACCAAAGTCACAATGAAAAAATTTTTATCAATATGTATGTTAAGCATAGCAACTATAGGTTTTTCACAAGATAATAAACCATCATTTAAGGCTGAGGGAGATCTAGTAAAAGCTACGTACTATTATGAAGATGGATCAATAAAAACTGAAGGTTTTTTTAAAGATAAAAAACTTACAGGAGAGTGGGTTCGTTTTGATAAAGCTGGTAATAAAACACAATTAGCATATTATGAGTCTGGTAAAAAAGTAGGCAAATGGTTTATATGGACTGATGAGGCTTTAAAAGAAATTAATTATGAAAATAATTCAATAGCTTCTGTTAATATTTGGAAACCAGAATCTAAAATTGCGCTTAACGAAGATTAATTTTTCTCATTAAAAAATATTTAAGATCCATTAGAAAATTTCTAATGGATCTTTTTTTGTTTATATTTTTCTATTCTATTTTCTATACTAGCTATAATTTACAAATTGCCAGATTATATATTAGAAGCTAACATTCTTTATTTATAAACCTATAATCATTTTACAGTCATTTTAAAAGAAGATTAAATGCGACTTTGAAGGAATTCATTATGCTTTAATAGATTTAAAAAGATAAAAAAGTAGGAACTAGATTATAATTAAATATTTTTTACTCATTATAATTTAAAGTATTTATAAGATAATAGTTAACTTAATTAATAATGTATCAACTATAAAAAAGATAAATTTTTAGGAATAAAAAAAGTCGTTTAGAGAAACTCTAAACGACTTTTTTAAAATGTATTATAGTTGTTATTCCACAATTAATGTAAAAGGAATACTATACTTTACTCCAACTGGTTTTCCTCTTTGTTTACCAGGTTTCATAGTTGGTAATTGTTGCATTACACTTATTACCTCACTTTTAATCTTTGGGTGTGGAGCTCTAGTTTGAACATCCACAATTTTACCAGTTTTATCAATTTTAAAACTGATAAAAACTCTTTTCTTACCAGGAGCTAAACCAAGTTCATTTGGTAGTTGTGCATCAAACTTTCTAGAGAAATGTCTTTGTACTTTTTCACTAAAACAAGCTTTTAATTCTTCTTTGTTTCCTTCACAACCAGGAAAAACAGGTACATCTTCAATAATCATAAAACTTACGTCTTCGATTACTTCTTCTGCTTCAGAAATCTCAACAATTTCATCTACAATTACAGCTTCTGTTTCATCTGTTTCTGTAGTTTCCATCACTGTTTCTTCGATTTCTTTATCATCTTCAACAATCTCAATTTTTTCTGGAGTTGGTGGTGGTGGTGGTGGTTTTTGTTTTGGAGGTTCAGGTTGTTGCATTACAATTGGAATATCTTCTTCCATTTCTGATCTCATATCAGCAACAGCCAACTCACCATAGGTTTTGTCGTATGTTTTTTGTTCTATTACAGCATAGGTTACAAATAAAGCCAATACAAGCCCAATCTGCATAAATATTTTGCTGAAATTTTCTAAATTCGATTTAGGATTTTTTTTAATTTCCATTATTAAACATTTTATAGATTGCTAATTTAAATAAATTATTGTGTTAAATACAAGTCTTAGCATTAATTAATGTATTTTTTTTTAAAAAAAAAATTAAAAATGAATAATGCTAATAAAACACCTAACGAATTTGCTAAAACATCTTTATAATCTCCTGTTCTGTAAATCGTTAAAGTACTCTGTAATACCTCAATAATTATGCCAAATAATATACAACAAATTACAATGATATATTTTTTATTTGGTTTTTTGTAAAAAGAGAATAACCATGTTAAAGCCAAAACAAAATAGGCAATACTGTGATATGCTTTATCTATATTTTTTACATCAACACCTGTACTTGGTAATTTTAATAAACTTAAAAAGATAATAGCTATGGTTATTGCAACTGCAATAACAAATAAATTATCCAGAAATAAGGTCTTTATACGCTTCAGCATCTAATAAGTTGTCTATTTGAGATGCATCAGAAATTTCGATTTTGATCATCCATCCTTTGTTGTAAGGGTCTGTGTTTACTAATTCAGGATCGTTTTCTAACTCATCATTAAATTCAATTACTTCTCCAGTTAATGGCATAAATAAATCTGAAACTGTTTTTACAGCTTCTACAGAACCAAAAACGTCTCCTTCTTCTACAGTATCATCCAAGGTATCAACATCAACATAAACAATGTCTCCTAATTCTCCTTGTGCAAAATCTGTAATTCCTACAGTTGCAATATTGTTTTCAATTTTAATCCACTCGTGATCTTTAGTGTATTTTAATTCAGCTGGAATATTCATTTTTTACTTTTTAGATTTTTGTTTTTATTTTAATTTCCTCCTAAGTTATAAACTAAATTTATACCTCCATTAATTGCCTGTCTTGGGAATGTAGTAGAGATTGCAAATTTAGATGTTTGGTGATTATAATAAAAAGAAGCTGTTAAATTGCTACTTAATATATAATCGGCTGTAAATTTAATAGAAAATAATCTTTGACCACCACTAATTTGATTATTATCTTCATCAATATATCTAATTTGTGTTAAATTATCTCTTAAAGAAACATCTGCTCTTAAATTTATATCTCCTTTTAAGGTTGTTTTTTTACCTGTAAAACGCGTATTAAATTTAACATCTTTAAAAACGTACCCCAAACCAACAATATATTCTGTACCTGCAATATCTGTTAAAGTACTGTTGTTAAAGTTCATGGTTAAAGTTCTGTCCCTTTTTATTTCACTTCTTAACGAAAATGAATTTCTCATTTTCATATCTACTTTTATTAATGGTGAAAACTCATCAACTAAAGTAGCACTTGCAATTAATCTTTGTGGTTCAAAATTACCAGCTATATTTTTTTGAGTAAAAGCGGTATCATCTCCATATTGTAAATTGTTTGTAAAATTAGATATTGTATAAGAAGAACGATATCCATGAGAAACTACAAATGAAGAAAAATTCTTTTTAAACCAAGCCATTTTCATAAAACCATTGTAGCGTAAAGTCCAATTTGGAATTGGAATATTTCTGAACAAGCCCGTATTTACTTTGTTTGGATCTTTGCCAGAATATGCTGCCATAAAAGCAGGTAATAAAACTTGCTGACTATTTTCCCCAAATCCTGTAGCATCTACTCCAGGGTTTTCTCTGGCAAATCTATTTGCAATTTCTCCTCTGTAATCTTTCATGGTTTGAAACAAAGCATCTCCATCTTTAAATGCTGTAGAAAACATGGAGTAACTTGTACTAAAGTTTCCTGTTTCAAACGTATCAATTCCAAAATCGATAGCTCCAGTTGCTGTACCATCTTGAATAATATCTAATTGCTGAGATAAATCGCTTGTTTTAATTTTATTACCCCTCACATCAATATTTAAATCATCAAAAGGTTTTAAGGTAAATGTATAATCTAACTTATTATAGGCAGTTCTGTTATAGGTTTTATTAAAGTAAGCACTTTCATCAATATTTGGCGTTGTTGGGTCATCAACTAAAGCTCTAGGCTCTACTAACCAGCCATTTATAAGCGCTTTGTTTCTAATATCTACTTGACTACCAAATGCAAAAGAGGTTGGTGGGCCTCCTAAAAACCCAGTACCTGCATCATAACCTTGTAAATATTGGCCGTTGTTTTCTGTATAACTTATTTGCCCTTGTTTTACTGAAGTTAATAGTTCCCAAGTGGTTTTTAAAATTTTCTTACCAATAGGTAAATTTTTACTCGGTCTTATTCTTGCTGTATTTTTTCCTTTGGCATTTTTACGTTGTGTTTTGGTAAGTAGCAATTTTTCGAAACCAACACTTTTGTAAATCTTATCAAAAGAAAAAGTAGTATTTAAATTGTGAGTATTTGCATTCTGAATTACGTTACCAATTTGCTCAACAATAGTTTCATCTTGAGATGATACTTGCCAATCATAATCTGCAGTGTATCCATAATCGGCTTTCATAAAACTTAAAAATGGAAATTTATCTAAAGGCAAAGCATAGGTTGCATTTAATTTTTGATGATATTGATTTGCTCTTCCTGTATTAAAGAAATCATCAAAAATTTGCAATTCTTCTCCACTTCCAAAAGCATCATAAATGTAATTATTGCTTGCGTTAAAGTTTAGTACAATGGATCTTGTTAAATCGAAAGCCACAGTATAATCCCAATCAAATAAAAATCTACGTTGTTTTAATTCTGGTTGTGCAGATAATCCAGGTACCAAATTTCTAGATTGTTGCTCATTATAATTTCTATTAATCCTAGAGTTGATGGCAACTGTAGTTGGTATAGGGTTAAAGTTAAAATCTTTTATAAATTTTAAATACTTGCTCGTAAATAAGGAATCATTTTTCTTAAAAGGTTCAATGGGTTTCGAGTTGAAATTAAAATTGTAAGCAGCAGATGCAATTACATTTTCATTAATATATTTTTCAATATTATAATCTCTATGAAACTCTTTATTATGTGAATAAGAAACCGCTACATTTTCCACATCATAAAACTTAGGTTTTTTTGAAGTGTTCGGATTTCTATTCTTTTTAACATTGATAAAACTAATACTCGTTCTTTTTGTATAATCTCTAGAAAACTCACTATTTGGATTCTGTTCTAGTGCATCAGCTAACGTTACATCTTGGTATTGAGGATCAAATTTTGGGTCTATAAATTTTTCGCCAACACTATAACTCATAGGGATTTGAATTCCCCATTTTTGAGGCGTTAAAACTTTGCCTAAGCTTAATGTTGTTGCAACATCATATTGTTTGGTTTCATCTAAACTACGTTGGTTTACTCTGTCTTCTACATTTCCAAATCCTATGGTTTGCATGCTTCCAGAAAGCGATACGTTTGCAACATCAGCAAAATTGGCATCAGCATTCATAACAGCAGCCCAACCAGCTTCGTTGTCAAAACCAGCAGAACGCAATTCGTTAAACCAAATTTCACCAGATTTATTTGAAGTACTTATGTTTTTTAACCCTAAAACAATAGTTCTTAATTGTGCTAAAGTTGGGTTTCCTTTTACTGTAATTGTATAAGGAACATCGGTTTGTGCAGAAGATGTAAAAGGTTCATTTATGGCTGCTCCAATAGCATCTCTTTCTAGTTTTACTTTTCCAAAACTCTCTAAAAAAGCATCTAAATTATTTTCTTCTGGCCAAATATCTAATTGGCTATTACCACCAGAACTTACTGTTAAAGGCATTTCTAATTCGTAGTAATTTTCATTTAAATCTGTACCTAATCTTATTACTCCAGCAAAATCATTATCAGAAATAGGAGCTTCTACATTTAAACCTTCTAAGTGCATAAACATTTTAAGATTCTTAAAACGTCTTAAATCTACACTAATATTTTTAAAAATTGCGCGGGTTTTGTTTGGTTCTAAATTGGTAACTTTTAAGGTAACAGATTGCTCATTTTGCAATTGCACAGTTGTGGTTCCTTGCAAACGTTCACGTTCTATACCTGGAGGTTGAATGTAACTTCCATTATTTTGTTCAATACTTACAACACCAACCTCAAAACCTTCTAGTTCTGCTTGCGTTAATTCTCTATCAGGATCAATTGCTGGATCTATAGTTCTTGTATAGCGTCTCCAATCTCCACGAACTAAATCTAACTCTCCAAAACGAATTACTACAGGTATTTTAAAGTTTGTTAAGTACATTCTTACAAAACGAATACTGTTAAAGTCAGAAATTCCATTTACAGGCGTTCCATTTCTTATAGGAACTCTAAATTGATACCATGTAGTTTCTTGTGTATTTCCGTTTTCTAAAGTTACAGAGGTTGTTTTAGAATCTACAATAAAATTTCTACCTTCTCTTAAATCATTTTTATTCATAGAAATCTTATACTCATAATAACTCTCAACAGTATTCATAGTTTGATCTCTGTTGATGTCTTCCACATCTGGGTATGTTGTAGAAGATGTAGGATATGTTTCTGGTGATTGATTTAACGTTGGCGAGTTGCCTTGTGTATTATTAAAATCTTTATACCTTGTTAAAACGGATGCATTAATGGCATCTAAATTTCCTCCTCTAAAAAATTGAAAGTTATCAGAAGCAATATCATTAGGATTTAAACGGTTAAAATTGATATTTAAATTCAAAGAATCTGATAATTTTTGTAAATTTTGTTGCTCTTCAATATCATTTAAACCATCAAAACCTAAATCTTGATTTGTTCTTGCAGCATCTTCTTCGCTAAATGCATATATAATTGATGGATTTCTTGGCACATCACCCCAAATAGTTTCGTTAACGTTAGAACCTGGTATTTTTACACCATCTTCTGGCAAACCGTTTTCGAACATTTTACGATTATCCTTTACAATATCTTCAGAGATGTTTCCTAAATTGATATATAAATCTCCAACTTGATTGGTAATGTTTTCAGGATTTACGCCTTGAGGTAAACCTTCTTCTTCTGTAATAGAATAATTTTGATAAGGATCCATTACCCAAAACTGAATAAATTCTACATTGGCTTGATCAAAATTGTTTGTGTTTAAAGGACGCATAATTCCACCCCAATTCTCTTCAGGATTAATAAACTTACCTTCGTTATTAACATCATTATTAGTGGTGTTAAAATTATAAGAACCTCTTTCTTCTGGAAAATAGGCTAAATCTAATGTTCTTATTTGTGTGTTTTGGGTGATGTCAAATTGCTGATTAGGAAATAATTCAGCAAAATTAATTTGTCTTGTTTCTGCTCTAGACAATTCATCTGCATCTACACTTGCAGGTGTTTCTCCAAATCCATAAAAAATCTGATCAATACTATACCAAGCTAATTTTCCTCTTTTATAGTTGTAAGTCAAACCACTATTACCACCATTAAAACGATCATTTGCTTGATTATTTGGGGTACTTGCTTCATACCAATCTAAAGCCGATAATAAGCTAATTGGTATTTGCGATGCTTCAAAATCATCTATATAAGAAGTTGCAGCTCCAGCAACATCAATACCACTTGGTGTTCCTGGCAACAAATACGCCATATCTCCACTTACAGATAAGTTAGAAGGTACATCTGTATCTACAAAAGGTAATTTATTTGCTAATTTAGTAAAATAAGGAACTTCTGTAGAATAGTCGAAATTGAAACCTAACATTGTATTGTTAATAGGTTCTGCTCCAAAGTTTACTTTAGGTGTTAAAGGCCTTTCATTTACATTTAAAATAGTAGCACCAACTACTAAATCTTCAGAAAAAACATGCTCTATATCAACACCCATAAAGGTTTTTCTTTGTTGATTAAAAACAGCATTATTTTCTGTTGATACATTTATTGGAGTTCCAGAAGCTTGTAAGCCAGGATCTATAATTTGCACTCTTCCTAATTGATAATCTACTACATAATCTACACCTTCTACCAATTGTCTTCCTCCAGCAGTTACTCTTACAGAACCTCTAGGAACGTTAAAGGCGCCAATAGGAATTCCGCCAGCACTTTCCGATTTAAAGTATCCTTTTAAAAAGTATTTATCTTTATTTTGAAAGTTGTTTTTGATGTTAATCTTGGTGTTTAAATACAATTCCCTAAACAAAAAGCGTTCATCTACAGCAGGATTCAAACCAACATCATTTGGATTATTAGGATCTATAATTAAATCATTACCAAATGGTTCTGGTTCTGGAAATATTACAAATCCGTTTTGAGAATTTACTGTAATATCTTCTACATAATCGAAAAAACCATCTGGAGTTCTAAACTGACTTTGGTCTAACTGGTCTAATTTAAAAACTTGAATTAACGGAATTGTAGGAATATCTGGTGTGTTTGCATTCTGTAAAACATTGGATGCAATACCTGTATCATCATCTCTATATTGAATTTCGAAACGGAAACCATCTTGTGTTAAAGGGAAAGCACCTAAAGCATAAATGTTTTTCATCATCAACCTCCAAGTTGGGAAAGATTCATCTCTACCCGTTGTTGGGTTTGTTCTTTTTGTTTGTAAAATTTCTGAACGTAATAATTTTACAGCTAAATTATTTGGTGCTTGTACACCATCATTAGAGAATTCACCAACTTTAAAAGACTTTTTAGAGTTTGCACCATTTACAGTTCCTGCAACTGTATATTCATAAGCAACTGCTAAAACTTCACCATCATTTAATCTTCTATTTAAAGAAATATACCCTAATTTAGGATTTAATCGGTATTCATTCGCATTCAGTTTTCTTGCATTTTCAAGAATAGAATAATCTGTTCCTTGTTGCATTTGAAACTGATTATTTAAGGTAGCATCTACATTAGAAACATCTCTAATACCATCTAAAACGTTTTGTGTATAAATATTATTGGCATTATTTTGAGGCAAATTTAATTGCTGTCCATTTGCATTAATGCTAATAGGGTCAACAGGTTGTACTGTTCCTGCATCATCTACCAAATTTTGATAAAAGTTATTATTGGCGTTAGGATTGTTTAATTCTCCTAAATCTGCTAAAGCTACAATACTTCTAAAATCTTCAGTTGCTGCATTTCTGTTGGTAATCCAAACTTCAATACGAGTAATGCTAACTTGGCTGTTAATTAATGGATATTGTTTTAACGAGTTTGCGTAATTATCAATAAAAAATTGTGATAAGAAAAAATGTCTGTCATTATCATAATCTGTAGTTCTTAACTCAAATTCTTCAATTGATGCACCAGCTTCTGCAACCACAGTTTTACTTTCTGAATTTTGTTGCGAAAAAACAGCGGTAACATTAGTGTTTCCAAATTGTAATTGAGTCTTTACACCGAATAAACTTTGCGCGCCATTTATTAAGGAATTTTTAATAGGCATAGCAACATTACCAGCCTCAATTCCTTGCAAAATATCGTCTTCTGTGGGTGTGTAATCTAATTTCACTAAATTCTGAAAATCGAAACTAGCTTGGGTATCATAATTTGCAGTAAACTCCAAGCGCTCCCCAATTTTTGCACGAATACTTGCATTTATTTGTTGATCGAAATCAAAAACCAAACTGCTTCTATTTTCTTCGGATATTTGTGGGTTTTCTGTATTTTGATAAATAAAACCAAGACGTACGCTTAAATTTCCAGTGGGTGTAAATTCAATTTTATTACCTCCAAAAATAGATTCGAAGAACTTTGAGTTTACATAATAATCTGGTAATAAGTCTTTTTGAGCGGCTGCAGCACCTTTCTTTTTGCTATTCGTTGCACTTACTTTGTCTTTAAAATATTGCAACATATCTCGCTTTAAACGATATTGAGCATATTCTTTACGTGTTAAAAAAATGGGTGTTTTTGTATAATAATCGCCAATTTTTTCTACGATTACATATCTGTTTAAAGTTTTGTCAAAAATTACTTCTTTTTTGGCTAAGTCATCTAAAAAGAGACCTCCTTTTTGGGTGTTGTTAAAATCGTACCTTAAATTTAAGGTATCTTTTTTTACAATTGTAGAATCTTTACTTTGTTTTGTTTGTGCATTAAAAGAAAAATTTACTAGAAAAGTAAATAGCACCACTAAAAGTATATTTTTTAAAAATCTAATCAATTGATTATAAGTTTTTTAAAGCTAGTTTTATAATTTTTTCAACGGTAGCATCAGGGTTTTCTTTTAAAACAGCATTTACAATCTTTTCAGATTGTTTTTTATGAAACCCTAAAACGTCTAAAGCAGATAACGCTTCATCTTTATTTGTATTGCTTTCAGTATAGGAAATTGCATCAACATCAAAGGTTTTTAAGATTTTATCTTTTAAATCTACAATAACTCTTTGTGCAGTTTTTGCACCAATTCCTTTTACAGATTGAATAACAGCCACATTTTCTGAGGCAATTGCATTTTGAATTTCCTCACTGGTCATAGAAGAACACATAGTTCTTGCAATACTAGGCCCAACACCAGAAACCGAAATTAAAAGTTTAAAAACCTCTCTTTCAGTCTTGTTGATAAACCCAAACAAGGTGTGTGCATCTTCTCTTATCGATAAATGTGTGTATAAAACTACATTTTCATCTGCAGGCAAACCAGAAAAAGTATTTAGTGAAATATGTAGCAAATACCCAACACCATTGCAATCTACAACTACCTCTGTAGGACTTTTCTCTACCAACCTTCCTCTAACTTGTGTAATCATTCCTTTTTTTTCTTGGCGTCTAAAGTAATAATTTATTTTAGGTTAGTTGCATTCCCTATTTAGAAATACTAATAAAAAGTTAAAAGAAGTTGAGAGTGTTATAGAAGTAGGTTTAAAATATGGGTAAGATTGTTTGTAATCGATTTATATTTAGGTTGTTATATTGTAAGTATTTTTGGTAATTTTATTTTTTATAGATAGTACTGGTTATTTTTCTATTTGTTTTATTCGGATGTTGTACGCAGTTTTTTATTGACAATAGTGAATTACAATTCCATCATTTAATTCAGACGTGTCTAGTCCTGAAATATGGTTACAGGTAAAAATTGTTTTTAAGCTGATAATTGATATATCATATTTGGTGTTTTATAATCTAAAGATACGTGTAATCTAATTTCATTGTATAAATTAATTGCATTTTTTGCAGCTCTCTTTGCGTGAGCCACGTAATCAAAGGTTTAGTCGAGATAAAATTTGTCTTTTAAGATTCCTTTTACGCTTTCAGCCATGGCGTTTTCGTAACAATGATTTTCTTTCTAAGTGTCAACATTTGGTGTTTTCTAAGGACATTAAATAAAGTATCTCTATTGTAAACAAAAAAGCTTACAAACCAATGGGTATGTAAGCCTTTTTAAAATAAATTTTATGCTTAAAATGCTAAGCTATACTTTCTTTTTGTTGAGCATCTACAGCTGCTAAGGCTGCCATATTTACCATTTCATCTACGCTAGAACCTAATTGTAAAACGTGAACGGCTTTGCTTAATCCTAAAATTACGGGACCAATAGATTCTGCTCCTTGTAACTCCTTTAAAAGTTTGTAGGTAATATTTGCAGATTCTAAATTTGGGAAAATTAACACATTTACTTTTTTACCATTCAATTTTGAGAACGGAAATTCTTTTGCTAACATTTGCGAGTTTAAAGCAAAATCTGCTTGAATTTCGCCATCTACAACCATATCAGGAAAATTGCGGTGCATATACGTAACAGCCTCTCTTATTTTTGTTGAAGTTTCGTGAGATGAAGAGCCAAAGTTAGAAAAAGACAACATTGCTACATTTGGTTTTACACCAAACATTTTTGTTAAATGGGTTGTTAACTGAACAATTTTTACCAAATCTTTAGCAGTAGGATTTACGTTAATAGTAGTATCTGCTAAAAACATTGGCCCTTGTTTCGTTAACATTAAATTACAAGCAGCAACTTTAGAAACGCCTTTTTGTTTTTCTATCAACTCTAAAATTGGTCTTACTACAGAAGGGTAAGGTCTTGAGTATCCAGTAATTAAAGCATCTGCTTCTTTTTTATTTACCATCATTGCACCAAAATAATTACGCTCGCGCATTAATTTTTTTGCTTCAGATAATGTTCTACCTTTTCGCTGTCTGCTTTTCCAGTAGGCTTCTCCATAACGATCTCTTCGTTTTTCTTCTTCATCCGTTTTTGGGTCAAAAAGTGGCACATCATCTGTAAAACCAATTTCTTCTTTTAGTTCCAGAATTACTTCTCTTCTTCCTAATAAAATTGGGATTCCTATTTTCTCTTCATGCACTCTTTGTGCTGCTTTTAATACATCTAAATGATCAGCTTCAGCAAAAACAATACGTTTTAAATTACTTTTAGCTCGGTTATGTAGCAGTCTAATTTCTTTACTGCCAGAACCAGAACGTTCCATTAATTCCTCTCTATATTTATTCCAATCTGAAATAGGTTCTAAAGCCACTCCAGATTCCATAGCCGCTTTTGCAATTGCTGGTGGAATTTCATAAATTAATCTTGGGTCAAATGGTTTCGGAATAATATATTCTTCGCCAAAAGCCAAGCTAACTTCATCATACACAATGTTTACTTGTTCAGGCACTGTTTTTTTAGCCAAATCTGCTAAGGCATGCACAGCTGCCATTTTCATTTCCTCGTTAATTTTAGTGGCTCTAACATCTAAAGCACCTCTAAAGATAAACGGAAAACCAAGTACGTTATTTACTTGATTAGGATGGTCTGATCTTCCTGTAGCCATTACAATATCGTCTCTTGTTGCAAGTGCCAAATCATAATCTATTTCTGGAACTGGGTTTGCCATAGCAAAAACAATCGGTTTTTTGCCCATAGATAACAGCATTTCTGGTGTTACCACATTTCCCATAGACAAACCAATAAAAACATCGGCATTTTGCATGGCTTCTTCTAACGTATGCAAATCTTGAGAGGTTGCAAATTCGGCTTTTTGTGAGGTTAAATTATCTCTATCTTTTCTGATAACACCCTTGCTATCACACATTACAATGTTTTCTCTAACAGCACCCAATTCTAAATACAAACGGGTACAAGAAATGGCAGCAGCTCCAGCACCATTAATGACCATTTTTACTTTGGTAATGTCTTTTTTGGTGATTTCAATAGCGTTTTTTAAAGCAGCAGCAGAAATAATAGCAGTTCCATGTTGATCATCATGCATTACAGGAATGTCTAATTCTTCCTTTAAACGTCTTTCAATTTCAAAAGCTTCTGGTGCTTTGATGTCTTCTAAATTAATACCTCCAAAAGTGGGTGCAATTGCTTTTACTGTTTCTATAAAATGCTCAACATTTTTAGAGTCTATTTCGATGTCAAAAACATCAATATCAGCAAAAATTTTGAATAATAAACCTTTTCCTTCCATAACTGGTTTTGAGGCATCTGGGCCAATATCTCCCAAACCTAAAACTGCAGATCCGTCTGTAATAACAGCTACTAAATTACCTTTAGCAGTATATTTGTAAGCATTGTTTTTATCTTTTGCAATTTCTAAACAAGGTTCTGCAACTCCTGGAGAATAGGCTAATGCTAAATCGTGTTGCGTTGCATATTTTTTAGTAGGTACAACAGCAATTTTACCTGGTTTTGGTTTTGCGTGATATAATAAAGCTTCGTGTCTTTTTCTAGAATCGCTCATGCTTAAAGTTGTTTTTAAATTGACCAACAAAGATAATACTTAAAAATAAAGGGTAAAGTTATTTTTAGTTTTTAAAAGATGATTTTTAATAGTAATGTGTTAAATCTTTTTAAAGCAAAATTTTAGAAATCACTTTTTTTTTGATGCTAAATGCTAGGCAACTTTATCATATTTTTCTTCGTCTTTACGTAAAATAATTAATTGATTGTTTAACAAAAAATCAACAGTTACTTGTAACAGAAACTCTAAATTTACGACCAATAAAGAAAATCAACCTAATGAAAAAAATTGCTTTACTAGTTTTCCTTTTTATAAGCTCTATACAACTAGCACAAATAAAAGGTACTATAACCGATGTTAAAAACGAGCCACTTTCTTTTGTGAGTATTTATTTAGATAAAACTGTTACAGGAACTACTTCTAACGATGCTGGAGAATATGTTTTAGACATCAACAAAAAAGGAAATTATACGATTGTTTTTCAGTTTTTAGGCTATAAAACAATTAAGAAAGAGGTTGCTATAAACAATTTTCCTTTTGAATTAAATATACAATTAGAGGAGGAAGATGTTCAATTAAACGAGATTTCAATATCAACAAAAGACAATCCAGCAAACAGAATTATTAGAAATGTAATTGCGAATAAGGATAAAAATACTGATAAATACTCAAATTATACTGCTAAATTCTATTCTCGTGGATTGACTAGAATTAAAGACGCTCCAGAAAAATTTGTAGGCATAAGTATGGGCGATTTTGGTGGAGGTTTAGATTCTACAAGAAGTGGAATTATCTACTTGTCAGAAACTTTCTCAAATATTTCTTTTCAAAAGTCACCTAAAAAATTTAAAGAAAAAATTGTTGCTTCTAAAGTTTCTGGAGAAGATAATGGTGTAAGTTTTAATAGGGCAGAGGATTCAAATATCGATTTATATGAAAATAGTATCGAAGTTTTTAACGATTTGGTTTCGCCAATTTCTAGCAATGCTTTTAGCTATTACAACTATAAATTAGAAGGTACTTTTTATGATAATAATGGCAAATTAATCAATAAAATTAATGTGTTACCAAAACGTAAAAACGACCGAATTTTTGAAGGTTCAATTTACGTTGTAGAAGATGATTGGGCTTTGTATGGTTCAGATTTAACAACTACTGGGAAACAGGTAAACTTACCTTTTGTAAACTTTTTGGGGCTAAAACAAACCTATAATTATTCAGATAAAATAGATGCGTGGGTATTAATTGGACAAACCATAGATTTTGACATTAAATTTCTAGGATTCAAGCCAAAAGGTAAGTTTTCTTATGTGTATTCTGATTATGATTTTAATCCTGATTTTAGCGAAAAAACCTTTACAAACGAAGTATTATCTTTCGAAAAAGATGCCACTAAAAAGGATACAACTTTTTGGAACACCTTAAGACCTGTGCCACTTACAAAAGAAGAAACGCAAGATTATTCTTTAAAAGATAGTATAAAAACGATTAGAAAATCTAAAAAATATTTAGATTCTTTAGATGTAAAAGGCAATAAATTCGGTTTGTTTGATCCTTTATCTGGGTATTCATTCCGAAATTCTTACGAAAATTGGTCTTTTTCTTACAATGGCCCTTTGCTAAGAACAGGTTTTAATACTGTGCAAGGTTTTAATGCATCTGCAGGTTTTAGTTATTTTAAAACTTTAAATGAAGAAGGCAAATGGTGGAATGCTGGCTTGAATTTTAATTATGGATTTTCTGATAAACGATTAAGACCAACGTTCTATTTCTCTAAAAAATGGGATAATTTTTCCAAACCTAGACTGTCTATTTCTGGAGGAATTGTAACACCACAATTTAATGGTAGAGATCCTATTTTTAAATTAAATAATACAATTACGTCTCTTTTTTATAGAGATAACTTTATGAAAATATATGAAAAAACATATACAGAAGTTCAGTATTCAGAAGAAATTAAAAACGGAATTTACTTTTTTGGTTCTTTAGAATATGCAAAAAGAACTCCACTTTTTAACACGACAGATTATTCTTTTGCAAAACAAGACACTAATGGATATACGTCTAACAATCCTTTAAATCCAACAGATTTTGAAAATAGCGCTTTTGCCGAACACAATATTGCTACTTTAAATATAGGAACAACGTTTGTATTTGGTCAAAAATATTTGAGTTATCCAGATATGAAAGTAAATCAGGGTAATGATAAATACCCAACAATCAGTGTAAATTATATAAAACGATTTGGAGCAAGCAACACTGAGTTAAATTCAGATTTATTTTTGGCAAATATTAGGCAGAATATTACTGCTGGTAATTTTGGTGATTTTGCATATCATATAAGAGGAGGTGCCTTTTTAAAGCAAAAAAATATTGCTTTTATGGACAAGTTACAAGCCAATGGAAATCAATTATTGTTTCCTATTGATAGAGAATTAAACAGTTTTAATTTGCTAGATTATTATAGATATTATACCAATGATAAATATGCAGAAATGCATATGGAACACGATTTTAAAGGCTCTATTTTAGGTAAAATTCCTTTAGTGAATAAGTTAAACTTCCATTTAATTGTGGGTGGAAAAGTGTTGTTTATGGCTGATAAAAATCCGTATTCAGAATATTCTATTGGTTTAGCAAATTTAGGTTTTGGTAAATACCGTTTTTTACGATTGGAATACGTGAATGCAAATTATGGAAATATAAATGAAAGTGGTTTGGTATTTAGAGCCAGCTTATTTTAATATATTTATGGTATGAATATAAAAACACTTTTTTTTGGAATCACAGCAGATTTAGTTCAACATTCAGAACTAGATATTTCTGTAGATGAAAAAAGTACGATTGCTAGTTTTAAATCGATTTTAAAAGAAAAATATCCACAGTTAGAAAACTTAAACTCGTATGCAATTGCTGTAAATGAAGAGTATGCTAGTGATGATTTGATTTTGAAAAATGGAGATGTTGTTGCAATTATTCCTCCTGTAAGTGGAGGGTAAAGCCCCTTTAATTCCCCAAAGGGGAAAATACTCTTATGTTATTTTCTATTTGAAATTGTTGCACAAAAATTCTCTGTGAATCTCTGTTTTTTTCCTCTTTGAATCTCTGTGTCTAAACTTTTTCTACAGAAAATTACTTCTGCAAATATTTCTTATCAACATAAAAAGTACCAAAAGGAATTACAGAAGCAATTAAAACAATTCCCAACGTTTTATTCGTCCAATTCATTTCTTTTTTAAGGACGATTGCCAAAACAATATAAAGCATAAAAAGTATTCCATGAGGCATTCCTAGCATTTTTACATATTGTGGATCTTCTTGAAAATACTTAATTGGTGTTGCAATAAATAATAAAAGTAAGTAAGAAACGCCTTCTAAAAAACTTACAATTCTAAAGATATTTTTCATTTTTTTATGTGATGTTAATTCGATTAATTTCGATTTTTTATCAAAATTGAATCGAGAACATTTGGTTTTAAATTTCAGTTGCAAAAATACAACTTGTTTCACTATTTTTGCCTTGAATTGAACCTGTTTCAGTATCTTTTAACTTTATTTAAGCATTTTTAGTAATGATTAGAACATCCATAAAAATAACATCAGAAAAATTAAATCTACAGGAATGTTACAGTTTTGTAGAAGATGATATTTGTGGAGGAATTACTGCTTTTATTGGCACTGTAAGAAATGATACGCAAGGAAAGGAAGTTACACAATTAGATTTTTCTACGTACAAACCTATGGCAATAAAAGAGATGCAAAAAATTGCAGATTTGACTTTAGAGAAATTTGATATATTTAAAATCGCCATTCATCATGCAGAAGGAATGTTGCAAATTGGCGATGTTCCTGTAATTATTACAACGTCATCCAAACATAGAAAAGCAGCCTTTTTAGCCTGTGAATTCGCTATTGATACTTTAAAAGAAACTGTTCCTATTTGGAAAAAAGAACATTTTTCTGATGGTGAAGTTTGGGTAAATGCACATCCTTAATTTTAAAAAAACTTTTGCTTCAATTTTAAACTGATAAAGCTGCTTGTTTCTTTAAATAAGAAGCTATAATTTTTTGAATATCGTTATTGTCTTTTTGAGGTTCTAAAAAAAACTGATAGTCTTCAGGATTTTCCAGTTGCTCAGCTTGTTGTGATTCTACATAGCCAAAACCTTTGTAAATTCCGTTTAAAATTAATGCAAAACCAGTTTCATTTTCAGTTCTACCTGTTTCTTTTAAAATAAAATTCTGTTTATTAAAGGTGATAGAATTAATAGCTTCTTGAACTCGAATATTATAATTTTTTACAGATTCTTGATTGCAACAAATGCCTAAACAATCATCTAAAATATGCTCAGAACAATTGGCAACGTTGGTTTGTAAATGACAATATTTTGGGCATAATTTAAAATCGATACATAAAGTTTCTAAAAAAGTTCTGCATTCACCAATTGAATTGAAATTAATTACTGGGTTTGGAGCCAATTTCAGTTTATTATAGGCTAAATGTATAATTCCTTTTTGATCTATATAAGAGAAAATTCCAAAAGTATCTTTTTTACGTTTTTGAGCGTAGTTGAATTTTGGGTATCTGTGTTTAATTTCTGAAGATTCCAACAAAAGAGCTAGTAATTCACTACCAGTTTCAGTAAAAGAAATATGTGCAGTTTCCAGACACATTTCTCTCTCTTTTTTCTTTTTATCGTAAAAATGACTGATCACTCTTTGCTTTATATTGTTGGCTTTACCAACATAAATAATTTCTTTAGCGCTATTTTTAAAATAATAAACACCAAAGGTTTCTGGTAAATTATCAACATCACTTTTATTTAAAAGTGGAGGTAAAGTGGCTTGTTTAGAACGTGGATTTAAAAAAGAATTAATCGTAAAATTAGTATCTCTTTCTAGTAATCTTCTAAACAATTCTGTGGTGGCTTCTGCATCTCCTTTTGCTCTGTGTCTCCCATTTATGGGTATTTGTTCACTGATGCAAATATTGCCTAAACTGTAAGAATTTAAACCAGGTACAATTTTTCTCGTTAAACGAACAGTACACAATTTTTTACGAACAAAAGGAAACCCTAAACTCTTAAATTCGTCTTGAATAATATTGTAATCGAAATTTACGTTATGAGCCACAAAAATAGTGTCTTTTGTAATATCGATTACTTTTTCTGCAATTTCATAAAATTTAGGTGCATTTCTAACCATCGCATTTGTAATACCAGTAAGATTGGTAATAAATGGTGGAATATCTTGCTCAGGATTTACAAGGGTTGTGTATTCATCAAGAATTTTTTTGCCATCAAAAACAAAAATGGATATCTCTGTTATTTTTTGACCTTTTGCGCCATTTCCTGTGGTTTCTATGTCGATTACAGTGTACAATACTTTTTTTTAATCTGGAATTAGGTTATGAAAGTATACTTATTTTTTTGCTACGAATTCACGAATTATTTTTTTTAGAATAAAAATTCGTGAATTTGTGGCATTTATTTTTAAAATTATTGGTGAAATAATTATCCAACAATATTTTTTAAATCTGCAATGGTTGCTGTTGGATCATCACTTCTAAAAACATAACTTCCTGCAACTAGAACATTGGCTCCAGCTTCAATTAGTTTGTTTGCGTTTACATTGGTTACTCCACCATCAATTTCAATTTGGCAGTTAGATTCTGTAAACTCGATTAAGTGTCTTAACTGATTTACTTTCTTATACGTATTTTCGATAAATGATTGTCCGCCAAAACCAGGGTTTACACTCATAATACATACCAAATCTAAATCTGCAATTATATCTTCTAAAACTGCAATTGGTGTATGAGGATTCAAGGCAACTCCAGCTTTCATGCCTGCTGCTTTAATAGCCTGAATTGTTCTATGCAAATGGGTACAAGCTTCATAATGTACCGTTAAAATATTGGCGCCTAAATCTGCAAATGTTTGAATGTATTGATCTGGATTTACAATCATTAAATGTACATCAATTGTTTTTTTTGCGTGTTTTGTAATCGCTTTTAAAACTGGCATACCAAAAGAAATATTAGGCACAAAAACGCCATCCATAATATCGATATGAAACCAATCTGCTTCACTGTTATTAACCATTTCTATATCTCTTTGTAAATTGGCAAAGTCTGCTGCTAAAATTGAAGGTGCAATTAAATTACTCATTGTATTTGTTGTGTTGTTTGTATTTTACAAAGATACTAAGAAAGGAATACTTTTTTAAGAAAGCACGCTTTTAAAAGAGTTTTGAGTTTGGAACAAAAAAATCACTAATAGTTTTAGTGATTTTAAATGCTGTTATTTTTTTGAGAATAAATTACGGGATTTTTAGTTGTGATATTGGGATGTTAGTTGCTGCGTTTTATTTTTTTCAATATCAGTAAGAATGTATTTTTTCGAGGTATAATCATAAGATAAAATCTGCATATTCCTTTGGTCAACCATATCGATTAAAAACTTTTCAGTTTTATGAACTTGGTTAAAAGAAAAAATAACTTTTAAATTTTTTAATTCGTTTTCGGGTAATAAATTTAATTCATTATTAATATAATTATTTATTAACTCGTCAGCTTCTGAAACAGTATATTTTGCAAGAATTATTGGTAGATTTAAATATTCTTCACATTGAGATTTTATTTTTAAATTAATTTTGTTTTGTTTTTTGTTCGGCTTTAAATTTACTTTTTCAATTGCAAACACTAATTTTCCAGGACTTGGGTTTTTGAAATCAAATTCAATGCTTGAATTCTTTTGTTTTCGTTGGATTATGTTTTTTGCGACAGGTAGTAGTTTGTTAATTGAGTCTGAAAGTATTAAATCCTTTGAATTTTTAAAATCAAATATAGCAGAGAGAGTTTTGTTTTCACAGTCTATATTGCCACCATAATTAAAATGTAGTTCGGTTATGTAATTCTCATCAGAACTTTGTTGGGTAACTCCAAATACTAAATGAAATTCTGATTCATTGTCATACCAAGTAGGCCCAATTTTAAGTTTCAATTTTTTCTTGTTTAAATCAATAGTTCCAACATCCATTATTTCTAATTCTTTATTTTCAATTGTCGTCTTCGGTTTTGTTCCACAAGAGTTGAAAAGGAATAGAATATTTAATAATAGGATGATTTTTTTCATAGTAATTTTCGTACGGCTTAATTTTTTTATTTTTGATTTGTTACGTGAATTAAGAAACTAATTTAGTAAATAATTAAAGACCAAGAAAATCTGATAGGATTTTTGAAAGTAGGCAAGAAGTCAACAATATATTATATATGGTGTTAGCAAATCGTTTTTATTGTTTCTCATTATCAAGTCATTTTTTTCTCCATTATCTTCTAATTCTCCTTTTATTTTAATTCTCGAATTTTCTTTTAAATTCCGTTCATCACTTTTTTTGGCAAACAGAACAATTAATTTTCTTTTAAAATTATTATGTTTAATCTCTGTTATAATATAGTTATGTCCACCATCAGCACCAGTTGATTGAACTTTATAGTTTTCTAAAATTATTTCTGTCAACATTAAATTCTGTTATTTAGTGAATTCAGCATTTTTTAATTTCCCATTTTGAAAATCAAGTTCACAAATAAATCCGCCAAAATTCCATATCCGATTTTTATTACCTTTCATAAATTCCACATAAGAGTCAGCTGTCATATTTGTAGGATGTTGAGCAATCCAAATCAGTCTTCCGTTTTTGTCAAATGCGTTACAATTCTTAAATTGTCTATGTTTTGGTGCATTTTCGTCAAACTTATAAATAACAACTGCTAAATCATTTATTATTCGGACTTCTCTAATATTATATTCCAACTCAAATTCACTTCCTTCAATTTTTAAAATCCGATTAGACGATTCTACTTTTTTCATTTTGTGTTTTTCTCAAATGTTTGCCAACTATTTATATAACAATTTTTACTACACATATCCCGTAAAATAAACATGATATAGTGTTTTTTATATTACTGTTTTACTGTAAATATAATTTATTTATTGGAGTATTTAAAGGACTATTAATTCAAATGATTATTTTAAACTATTTTGTAAAAAGCCCTCAAAGGGTTTTGAACCCTTTAAGGGCTGGATTATTGAAAGATTAATATTTTAAAATTTATCAGTTAGTTGGCAAACAAGTCTAGCCCAGATTGAAACGACATCCTTTTTATGCTTTTTCGCATAAAAAGATATAGTGGAAAGCTGGAAATAGCTTCAAATAAAAAAACTCCCGAAATTGAATTCGAGAGTTTTAAATATTTTCACACTTATTTAAAAGTAAGAGTGAGATAACTAGTGCAATCTGCGATTGCTAGCCTAGGTAAGTCATTAAAATTTTAGATCTAGATGTGTGTTTTAATCTACGAATTGCTTTTTCTTTAATTTGACGAACACGTTCTCTTGTTAAATCGAAAGTTTCACCAATTTCTTCTAAAGTCATTGGTTGGTGTTCACCCAAACCAAAGTATAATTTTACAACATCTGCTTCTCTTGGTGTAAGTGTTTCTAAAGCTCTGTTAATTTCAATTCTTAAAGATTCGTGTAATAAAACACGATCTGGATTTGGAGACTCACCAGAGTTTAAAACATCGTATAAATTAGAATCTTCACCTTCAATTAAAGGAGCATCCATAGATACATGACGTCCAGAATTCTTCATAGATTCTTTAACGTCGTTCACAGTCATGTCTAGTTTTTTTGCAATTTCTTCAGGACTTGGAGGTCTTTCATTTTCTTGCTCTAAAAACGCATACATTTTATTGATTTTATTAATAGAACCAATTTTATTTAAAGGCAAACGTACAATTCTAGATTGTTCTGCTAAGGCTTGTAAGATCGATTGACGAATCCACCAAACAGCATACGAAATAAATTTAAAACCACGAGTTTCATCAAAACGTTTTGCTGCTTTGATTAATCCTAAATTACCTTCATTAATTAAATCTGGTAACGTTAAACCTTGGTTTTGATATTGTTTTGCAACAGATACTACAAATCGTAAATTGGCCTTTGTTAATTTCTCTAAAGCTCTTTGGTCTCCAGCTTTAATAAGCTGTGCCAATTCCACTTCTTCATCTGCAGTAATTAAGTCTACTTTACCAATTTCTTGTAAATATTTGTCTAGGGAAGCAGTTTCTCTGTTTGTAACCTGCTTGGTAATTTTAAGTTGTCTCATTTAATTTGCTATAACTTTATAAGATTAATGTAATCGTTACAATTACTTATACGTAAGCTTTTAAATAAATGTTACAAAAAGTTTTATTTTTTTTAAAAGTGATGCATAAAACATTCAACGTGTTTTATGTACACTTCAACTTATTATTTAAAATTAAGTGAGATATTTTATTTTTTTTGTTTTTAAAAAGTAAAACATATTGAGCTCAAATATTACATATAAGTTAACAGATGAGGAATTAGTCTTTAAAATAATTGAAACAAACAACTCACAACTGTTCGCTATTTTATATGATAGGTTTTTTAAAGTTGTATATCATAAATGTTATGGATTTGCAAAAAGCAAAGAAGAGGCAGAAGATTTAACACACGATGTTTTTATTAGATTGTTTACAAAGCTAAAAACCTTTAAAGGAACCGCTAAGTTTTCTACATGGTTGTATTCTTTTACCTATAATTTTTGTGTAAATTATGTACAGAGAAATGCATATAAGAAAAAAGAAAAATTTACTATAGTAACAGACGTTATTAAAGATAACGACGTTTCCGAGAAATTAGAAAATGCTCAATTACTTGCTTTAAAATCAGAAAAATTGGCAAGGGCTTTGGAGTTAATAGCACCAAAAGATAAAATGATTCTTTTAATGAAATATCAGGAAGATATAAGTATTAGAGAAATTAAAGAGACATTAGTTATTGGCGAAAGTGCCGTTAAAATGCGAATTAAAAGAGCAAAACATAAAGTTGTAAGTATTTATGCAGAATTATAAAATAGATAAATTTCGCTTTTAATTAAAAACAGAAAGCACAATAATTAAATACTTTTTACTTTGCAACTTAAACTATTGTTTTTATTGTAGCTTTTCAAATCCTATAAAGTAAATTATCTTTTTTTTATCCTAAGTTGCCTATCAGAAAAAGAACTTAAAGACAGGTTTATAGAGCATTTTTTTCTACTGATTGATTTTTGAGCAATTCAGTTTGCAACATTGTTTTTAGCAAAAACTCAATAATAGTTAGCGATTCAGGATTAAATTAAAAAAATGCAATAGAGGTTTGATTGCTAATAATTTATCTATTATATTTGTATTTATTTTAACGTTTTTAGAATGTTTATAGGGAAAGGTTATATAGAAGATATAGAAAGATTCCTATTAAATTATTAATCTGATAAAATTTTTAAGCAAATAATAATATCAAAATTATTTTTTTAGATTTTATAAAACGTTTAAATTAAATTGCTATTGAATTTAATAAAAAAATTGCGTTTCCTATATAGTTAATTATTGATAAAAAAATTGAAATGTTGCTTTATGAGCATCAGAAAATTTGATGGAAAGTTGGGGGACTGTTCTATCATGAGTGATTTTTAATCATAAATAAAAGAGACCGTTTTTACGGTCTCTTTGCTTATATATTTTTTTATAAAAAATTAAACGTTTTCAATATATCTAAATGCAATTTTAAATTTTTCTAAAAAAGTAGATTTATTAAACAATATTGAACAAGTTCTTTTGTAGAATCAAAACTTAACTTTGCTAAAATATTTTTTCTGTGTACGCTTACTGTATGTGGACTAATGTGAAGTTTCTCTGCAATTTGATTAGTCGTGTTATTTAAAGCCAACAATCTAACAATATCTTTTTCTCTATTAGTTAAAGAAACTGTGAGTAATTTTTGAGAATAATTTTTATAGAAAATAGTTTCATACTCATTTTTATCATTTAATTTTTTTACAGTGGCAATAATTGGTCTTTTTTCTCCACCACCAATAACACTTTGATGCGTAATTCCAATAATTGGTTTTCCATTTTCATCAAAATAAGTTGGAGTTTGATGCTCATAAACATTCAAATATTCATCTTTGCTATTTTTTACTCTAAAATTCCAAGTGTAACTTAATTTACTTCTATCTTCAATCGGAATTTCTGTCATTGTAAACAACATTAGGTCGTTTAAAGCACGCATCCAAATAGGAATATCATCTGGATGAAAATGCGAAAACCAATAAGGAGCGCCAATTGTGGTCATTTTTTCTCTATCTAAACCAAGTGTGTATTCAAAGTTTTTACTGATAAAAGGATATTTTTGGGTTGTGGTATTGGTAACAATAAAAAACGATTGCATTGCAGGTAAATATTCATCTAATTCTTTTAATTTTTGAATATGTTTTTCTACAACAGTTTCTTTGTACTCTGAATGTGTCTCAAAAATTTCTTCAAATAAATCTATTAGTTTACTGCTCATTTATAAGTATGTTTTTTATATTGATTTTATTTTTGAAATAATATAGCCATGGATTTTGCTGGAATATTTACCATTTTTGAAACTTTTTGTTCTTTTTCAAAATTGAAATCATCTCCTAAAACAGCAATACTCCAAGACTTTTTTAACGTGTAATTTACACTATTTTTTTGAGCATTATAAATTACCAAAATAGTTTTCCAAGAATCGTTATTTGCATTATTTTTAAGTTGATAAGAAACGAATCCGTCTTCAATTTTTAAAAACTCTAAGTTTTCTTGAACTTCTTTTGCAAAAGTCATTCTAAAAGCAGAATGTTCTTTGCGTAACTTGATTAAATTCTGAAAATAAGCAACAACATCAGCATTCTTAACCTTTAAATTCCAATTAATTTGATTGATACTATCTGGAGATTTATAAGAATTATGTTCGCCATTTTTGGTACGCATCATTTCTGAACCAGCATGTAAAAAAGGCGTTCCTTGAGACGTTAAAACAATTGCAGTTGCCAATTTGTGCATTGCTTTTATTTCTTTATCGGATGCTTTTGGTTGCGATATTTTTAATTTATCAAATAACGTATGGTTGTCATGACAAGAAACATAATTAATTGCTTGCCAAGGTTCATTTGCCCAAAATTCATCAGAATAATTTATTTTTTTATAATTTATTTGAGCATGTTTAATGGAACCAACAACGCCAAATTTTATGGATTCTTCCATACCTTTTGCGCCATTTACAAAACCTGTGCTCTTATCTTCAAAAACAGAACCTTTAATTCCATCTCTTATATCATCAGAAAAAGCAGCAACTTTTGGCATTTGATGCGTGTGTTTTTTCAAAGCTCTTTTTGCTTCTGGAAGTGGAGAATCTCCAGCAGTCCAACCTTCACCATAAATTAAACTATTAGGGTTTATTTTTTTGATTTCGTCTGCTAATAAATTCATGGTTTCAATATCATGAATGCCCATTAAATCGAATCTAAAACCATCTAAATGATATTCCTCTGTCCAATATTTTACAGATTCAATCATAAATTTTCGCATCATTTCTCTTTCTGAGGCAGTTTCATTTCCACAAGCTGCAGCATCAGAAAAATTACCTTTTTCATCAAATCTGTAATAATAGTTTGGGTTTTCTAAATTAAAATTTGAGGTTTCTGTTCTTCCTGTATGATTATAAACCACATCTAAAATAACGCCAATATTGGCATCATGAAAAGCTTTAACCATCGTTTTAAATTCCTTAACTCTCACTTCAGCGTCAAAGGGATTTGTAGCAAAAGAGCCTTCAGGAACATTATAGTTTTGTGGATCATAACCCCAATTAAATTGCGGCTTCTCTAAATTACTTTCATCAATTGAATAATGATCGAAAGTTGGTAATAAATGAACATGAGTAATGCCCAGTTCTTTTATATGATTGATGGCAGTTAAAACATTTAAAGAATTTTTAGAATCTTTTTCAACCAAACCTAAATATTTACCAGCAAATCTAGAATTTGCTTCTTTTTGAATGGTAAAATCTCTAATGTGCAATTCGTAAATAATAGCTTCGTTTGGTGTTTTTAGTGTAACAAAATCATCATTTTGCCAATTTTCAGGATTGGTTTCATCAAAATTTAGAACCATAGCTCTATTCCCATTTACACCAACTGCTTTTGCATAAATTCCAGGTGTTTCTGCAAGCCAATTATCATTAACATAAATTTGATAGGTATAGTAAGTTCCATTTAAATCTCCATTAATAGTTTTTTCCCAAACACCATTTTCATCATCTTTTAGTTGATGAGTTTCAATAATTTTAGTGTCATTCCCAGATTTATAAAAGTTTAGCTTTACAGCAGTTGCAGTTGGCGACCAAATTTTAAAAGTGGTTTTTTCTTTAGAATATTCCAACCAAAGATTTTTTTCTGTGGACGGATATTCATCAAAAGAACTAAAATTAGTGGCTCTTTTAGAGCAAGAGTGTATCAATATCATAAAAAGTAGGCATGATAAAATTTTAATTGCTTGCATAGCATTTGGATTTGATTGAAAGCAGAAAGTTCATCTTTTTAATTGAAACGTACAATAGAACTCTTAAAAAATTGAAGATTCAGTTTTGGTTGTAAACCTTTCTAAAAACAACATTCCTTTGTAAGAGTTTCCTTTCGGATTCAATTTCGGACTCCAAACAACAATGCAAAATTTATCTGGATGAATGGCAAGAATGCCACCACCAACACCACTTTTTCCTGGTAAACCAACTCTAAAAGCAAATTCGCCAGATTCATCATAAAAACCACAAGTAAGCATTATTGCATTAATTCTCTTTGCTTGGCTTTCTGTAAGGATTCTTTTTCCTTTTTGGCATAAAAAACGATCATCAGCTAAATAAAGAAAAATTTCAGACAGGTCTTTACAACTCATTCTTAAAGAACAGATATGAAAATAGAAATCTAAAACTTTTTCTGTATCATTTTTAATATTACCAAAAGATTTTATAAAATTACAAAGTGCTCTATTCCTAAAACCCGTTTTCTTTTCAGATTGTGCAACTTTTTCGGAATAATTTAATGTTGGGTTGTTCGCAATATTTTTACAAAAATTTAAAAAATCTTCTTTTGGGTTTTTAAGATGCCCAACTAAAATATCTGAAATTACAATGGCTCCTGCATTTATAAATGGATTTCTAGGAATTCCTTTGTCGGACTCTAATTGTTGTAAAGAATTAAAAGGATTTCCTGAAGGTTCAACATCTACTCTTTGCCATAAAGCTTCTCCTTCCAGCTGATATGCCAAGGTTAAAGATAGTATTTTAGAGATACTTTGTATGGAGAATTTTTTTTCATGATCGCCAATTCCAAAAGAATCTTTATCGATTGTAGTTATGTGAACTCCAAAATTTTTGTCGTTCACATTGCCTAATTCAGGAATGTAATTGGCTACTTTACCAATATCATCAACTTTTTTTAATTCTAAATAAATGTCTTCAATAATTTTTTTATAGGTTTCCATTGATGGTTTTTAGTCTTACAAATATCCTTTAAATTTAATGAAATGATTTTTTATTTGAACATTCTTTTATCGAAAGGAAAATCAGAAATATCTACTATTTTAATTTTTTTAAAATCTTTATGGTATGGATTGATCAAGTAATTAAAATCGCCTTTAACAACTGCAGAAGGCACTTTTAAAAGACAGAATTCTAAATCATCAATAAATAAATCGCCAATTTTTTTAGTTTTAGAATTTGGTAGCATAGCATTCCAATTTTTATCTAAATCAATGAAGTCAATTTTTTTGATTTCAATTTCATTAGGAACATCAATGGTAAGCATCACAAAATCTTTAGGTAAAGTAGCAATAGTTACATGCACTGCAACTTCTGCCATTGCTAAAGCTCTACTTTCTGCTGTGTAAATAATTTCTGTTCCTTTGCTATTCCATCTGTTGTTAGATTTTGCAGCACCTTTGCCATTAAAAGCAGTTGCGTATTTTTTTTTGGAAAGTCTAAAAAGCTGCATTATGCAAAAATTCCATGCTCAATTCTACTTAATTCTTCTAGTACTAATTCTTTGCCATAAGAATCTTGTAAAAGTTCTGCAGGTTTTAAATTATTGAAAATAAACGATGGCGTATTTAACCACAAATAAAATTGTTCTGTAGAATCGAAAACATCTTTACCATAATTGGTAACTTCGGCTATTTCTATAATTTTTTCTGTGTGGATTGGCTTAAATAAGTGGTTTTTATCATTGCTATATCTTTGCAAAGATTTTTTAGAAATGTTTAAATAGTTTGCCCAATCATCTTCTGTAAAAGGAATAATTTTTTTGATAACATTAAAAACTTTATATGGCAACCCTTTTTTAATAACTTGAATTACAAGCATTTTATTGTCAAAAAAATCTGAAAATGAATTGTTATCTTTATTAAAATTAAAGATAGAAGCTGAATTTAAACTGATTGCATAATTGTTAATGGCCTCATTAACCACATCAAAATCGGAAGTGTGTTTTTTATAATTCATAACTAAAATACATTTGACTACAAATTTACGACGTTTGTCTTGGTTTAAAAAATATTTAGCTCTTTTATTTTTATATAATTAAATGATTTAAAGTTATTTAAATTTATCTCACAAAAAAAAGGAACTACATTTCTGTAATTCCTTTTTTCATTGTTTTAGAAACAAGCTTAATTTTTTTTGCTACGAATTCACTAATTATTAGAACTAAAATAAATTTCACTTAGTTTAAAATCCTTCAGATTTTTTTATTCGTGAATTCGTGGCATATTTTTTTATATAATTTCAACAAACAAACCTTCCTCAGTTTTAGAAACTTTGGCAACATCTTTTTTGGTTAAACCTTTAATGGTTTTATCCCATTTTTTGTTTGATAAGCCAGATTGTGATTTCAGTTCGTTTAATTCTATTTTTTCAGCTTTGGTAATCATCGCCAAAACAGCTTTTTCATCATCATTCAATTCAATAGAAGGCGCTTTTTTCTCTGGTCTCATTTGAGGGAAAAATAACACTTCTTGAATCGATTGATTATTTGTTAAAAACATAATTAATCTGTCCATTCCAATTCCCATTCCAGAAGTTGGAGGCATTCCATATTCTAACGCTCTTAAGAAATCTTCATCAATAAACTCTGTAGCTTCATCATCACCTTTTTTAGCTAATTTTAATTGATGTTCAAAACGCTCACGTTGGTCAATTGGGTCATTTAATTCAGAATATGCGTTTGCAATTTCTTTACCACAAACCATCAATTCAAAACGCTCTGTTAATTCAGGATTTGTTCTGTGTTCTTTACAAAGTGGAGACATTTCTTTAGGATAATCTGTAATAAAAGTTGGCTGAATGTAATTCCCTTCACATTTTTCACCAAAAATTTCATCAATTAATTTCCCTTTCCCCATGGTTTCATCCACATCAATGTTCATTGATTTTGCAGCTGTTCTAATTTCATCTTCGGTCTTGTCATAAATATCAAAACCTGTATACTCCAAAATAGAATCACGCATTGTAATTCTTTTGTAAGGCGCTTTAAAATCTATTTTATGTTCGCCAAAAGTAGCTTCTGAAGTTCCATTTACAGCAATTGCACAATGCTCTAAAAGTTTTTCACAAAAATCCATCATCCAATTGTAATCTTTGTAAGAAACATAGATTTCCATGGCTGTAAATTCAGGATTATGAGTTCTATCCATTCCTTCATTTCTAAAGTTTTTAGAGAATTCATACACACCATCAAAACCACCAACAATTAATCTTTTTAAATACAATTCGTTGGCAATTCTCATATATAATGGAATGTCCAAAGAATTATGATGCGTTATAAAAGGTCTTGCAGCTGCACCTCCAGGAATTGGCTGTAAAACAGGCGTTTCAACCTCAAAATAACCAGCATTATTAAAGAAAGAACGCATTGCATTAAACAATTTTGTTCTTTTTATAAACACCTCTTTTACTTTTGGGTTTACCACCAAATCTGCATAACGTTGTCTATAACGCATTTCTGGATCTGTAAAAGCGTCATACGTTTTACCATCTTTTACCTTCGGAATTGGCAAAGGTTTTAAAGATTTAGATAACATTTTAAACTCCTTAACCATCACTGTTTTTTCACCAACTTTAGTCGTGAAAAGAGTACCAGTAACTCCAATAAAATCTCCTAAATCTAATAATTTTTTAAAGACATCATTGTACATAGATTTGTCTTCACCTTCGCAAATTTCATCTCTATTAAAGTACAATTGAATTCTACCTTCACCATCTTGTAACTGCCCAAAAGACGCTTTTCCTTGAATGTTAATTACCATTAAACGACCAGCAATTACCACCTGTTTTCCTTCTACATATTCCTGTTTTATTTCTTTCGAGTTTGAATCTACAGGAAATAAATCTGCTGGATAAGGGTTAATACCTAAATCTCTTAATTTTGTAAGCTTTTGTCTACGTACAACTTCTTGTTCTGATAATTGCATTGGATCTTTAAATTTTCTGATTTTATTAAGCAACAAAGATACAATGTAACTGCAAATAGGCAATTGCGAAAATTATAAAAAAAATGATATTTATTTTAGAATTTACAAAATCAACGTATATTTGTGTGTTGCTTTTTGTTGAAGTAACATTTAGTTGTGTTGTTTTGGCATTTTTTGTAAAAAATGCCTTTGGTTTTGTTAACCAATGGAAAGCTTCCCTTAAATGGGACGCTTTTTTTTTGTGAAACTAATTTTTAAAATAGCGAAGCTAAATTTAAAAATTGCTAGTTGAACAAATCCCGATAAAAATTGGGATCTTACACTAAAATCATCTCAAATTTTTAATTTTTTTGAAGCTATTTCCAGCTTTCACTACTCGCTTTTTTTTATGTTGAATTTATTTCAGCATCTGTTCATATTTAGAACAAATATTATTTCAGCTAAGAGATATTGAATCGAGTTCATCATAAAAAAAGAGCTCAAACAGGTCGTTCAATCTGGGCTAAACTTGTTTGAAAGTATAATAATTATTAGAAACTAAAGGCTTTTCTACAACATTTTCTGTTGTTTTTTATAGAAAGAATCTGCTTGCAATTTCATGAGTTCTCTTGCCATTTTTTGTTTGTAGTTGTACAAATCATCATCTGCAGTAATATCTTTATATACTTTATTATCAATAGCAATATCTGCTTGCAACATTTGTTCTCTTTGTTGCATTTGTTGCGTTGCCCAAGTTTGTATAGCCGATAATTTTTCTTCTAACTTAAAATCATATTCGCCTTTTGGTGCTAATAGTTTTGCAATAATTGGTGATGTTTCAATTGCTAAAAACAGCAAAAAAATA
Source organism: Polaribacter sp. Hel_I_88 (assembly GCF_000687935.1). NCBI lineage: Bacteria > Pseudomonadati > Bacteroidota > Flavobacteriia > Flavobacteriales > Flavobacteriaceae > Polaribacter > Polaribacter sp. Hel_I_88. Next base: position 2,053,547 of record NZ_JHZZ01000001.1, read on the forward strand.
AAGAACGATGTAAAAAAAGGCAATTCACCCAAAGCATTTATTCTAGCCATTAATCCATCAAAATTAGCAATAATTGGTTGCGATTTTGTTTCAGCTAATTTTTGATTTTTCACTAAAACAGCAATGGCATTTTCTTTTTCTTTGATAATCTCGTGATTATCTTTTTTCAATTGATTTAAAGCCAATAAAGACGCATCGTGTTTGGCTCTTTTTTCCTCGTAAACAGGTCCTTTTCCTAGTTTTTTGGTTCCTTTGGTTCCTTCAGCTTCTGCAATATAGGTTTCATACAAAGCATTGGTTTCATTTTCTTTGGATAAAACTTCTTGTTTTAAAATATCAATTTCCGAATTTATCTTTGAAATTTCTGGAGTAAATTGTTGCGCTATCTGCGTTTTATTCTCCAAAGTCATTTTGTTTTTTTGCGTCAATAAAACTTGGTTGATTTCCTTTTCGAATAACTTTAATTCCAAAGGTTTAGAAATAACGACAGCTATTATTATTGCTAATACAATTCTTGGAGCAGCTTGCAGTAATTCCTTCAACTTAGAATCCGATTTTTTAATGGTAGAAACTATAAATCTGTCTAGATTAAAGATTAATAAACCCCAAATCAATCCAAAGAAAATAGCAGCAAACAAGTTATCAAACACAGTAAACAAAGCATAACTACCAGCAATAGTTGCCATAATTGCTGTAAAAAATACAGTAGCTCCAATACCAACATATTTATTTTGTTCGCCATTAGAACATTCGTTAATTAAGTTTTTATCAACTCCAGAACAGGTAAGAAAGAAATTTTTAAGCATGGTTTTATAATCAATTGGATACTTCTACAACGTTTAAAAATAGAATTTGTTACATAAAAAAACCTCGAAATTTCGAGGTTTGTATTTTTAATTTGATTCACTTAGTTTATACACTTTTCCTTTTTGTTTAGCGTTCATCATTATTTTATGTTTAGCTTCTAGAACCTTCATGTTTTTAATAATATAATCTGGTGACATAAAATTTGATTTTATAGACTCATCAAGAAGAGCATATTGTTTTTTTATTTCTTCAAGTTCTTTTTTAGTGCGACTTTCATTGCCAATGTAGTTTTCAGATAATTTCAAATACTTATTTAATTGAGTTTCTTGATTCTTTTGTTCTTCTGTTGGAGATGGTGTTGGAGGTGAAATTTTATCAGGTGCCGTAACTTTTGCTCTTTCTTGATCAGACATTTTAGTATTATAAATCTCTTTTAAATAAATCAAATTTGCTTTTCTGTTGTTTGATGTTCTTTCTACTCTATTAGCTAATCTTTTATAGGTAAATACCCAATCTATTTTTGGTGTTAATATTGGTATTGTCTTTATAAAATCGTTAACATTAATTACTGATTTTTTTTGTTCGTCAGACATCAAAGTATAGATTTCTTTGATTTTATTGATTTCTTTTACTTTAAAAATATCAGTCTTTTTTCTTTTTTTAACTACTGATTCATATTTTTTCATTTGTAATTCTGTAGCAGCTGTTTTTTTTGGAATTGTATCTATATATTCTTGTTTCTTTTTTACTGGTGGAGGTGGAGGTGGAGGTGGATAGTCATTTCCAGTTCTTACTTTCCAAGCTTCATAAGCATTTTTAGCTTTTTCAATTTCTTCTTTAGTTGCATTAGGAACTGGTGGTGGAGGTGGAATTAATAATTTATCTTCTTCAGTGAAATCTTTTCTTAATTTATAAAAAACTTTGTTGTTTTTTCTTAATCTTATATAGGGATCTTGTGGAAGAACTGGTCTTTTAGCTTTCTTTTTATCTTCCTTAGAAAGATTAAAATACCTAGACCCAAGATCTGAAAATGAATTTTCTAAAGTTTCTTTGCGTTCATCATCACTATCTATATAATGAGGTTTTTTATTTCTAAATGCTTCGTAATTTTTATTACTTTTTTTATATTCATTAAGATCTTTTTTGCTATCTATTGTTTCACGAATTTTATCTGATTTCGCAACTTTCTGTTTCGAAGTTTTAGCTATTGGTGGTGGAGGTGGTGGAATTATTTCAGAAATATTCTGAACTCCATTCTTTTGTTTTTCAGACATCAAACTATAAATAGATTGCATTTTTTTAATATTCTTTAACTTGTAGATATTATGTTTTTTTCCTTCATTTAAAAGCATCTTATATTCGTTCATCTGTTTTTCTGACGCTTTGTTTTTTTCAATGATAGTGTCTTTGTCTGTATAAGAAATTTTTAAATTATTTACATCTTTTAGTTTTACCCTAATATCTTTTGGATCTAAATCTTCAATTTGTAAATCATTTATTGGAGCGTCTATATAATCTTTTACTTCAATAACTTCTTGCGCTTCAACTCTTTCTGCAAAGAGGAAAATAAAACCTGCCAAAAGTGGAACTACTGCCAGCTTTTTAAGCCAAATTTTTGTTCGGGAACTTTGTGTTGTCATCATTTTTAATCTTTTTTTAGTCAATGAATAATTCAAATTACTGGCCAAGTAATAATCGTTTTTCCAAGCAGCTTTATTCAATAATAAATGCTGATATTGGGTTGTGTTTTTATGTAGATTGATTACAGTTTCGTCTGCTAAAAACTCATGATTTAGCTGAACTGCTTTTTTAAGTAATATAAAGAAAGGATTTATCCAGAAAATGGCTTGTAGAAACTCTAAAAACAAAACATCTAAGGTGTGTTTTTGAGTAACATGAGTCAGTTCATGAGTGAATAATTCTTGCTCGATTTTTTGATTTTCATAGTCATTTTTATTGATGAAAATATAGTTCCAAAAAGTATGAGGCAATATCTTATCATCAACCAAAACCAAAACTGCTTTTTGGTAATTTACTTTTTTGTTCTTTCTTATTTTTTGAATAATATGAAACAAGTTTTTTCCAAATCGTAAGAAAAAGATGGATGAAATTAGGCTATAAATTCCTATAATTATGAGTGTGTAATCAATGGATTTTTCTACTATAATTTCAGGAGTAATTTCTGTTGAGTTCTCGAAATTATTTATTGGTGTCTCTTTTAAAATTAAGGGAGCCATATCAATATAAATAACATATAAAGGCGCTAAAAAGGAAAAAAGTATGCTTCCTAATAAATAAAAACGATTGAAATTGTACATTTTCTCACGTTCTAAAACCAAGTGATAAAATGCTAAAAGCAATGCCAAACAGGTTGCCGATTTTAATAGATATACAATCATTTTTCTTGATTTTTAATTTGAGTATCGATTACTTTTTTTAATTCTTCCAATTCCTGAGTTGTTAAATTGGTTTCCTTTGTGAAAAAAGAAGCAAACTGACTAGCAGAATCGTTAAAGAAATTTTTTATCAAGCCATTTACATGATTCGAAAAATAATCTGTTTTTTTAATAATTGGGTAATATTCTCTAGATTTTCCGAACAACTTATAATCAATAAAACCTTTGTCTTTAATTCTTTTTAGTAAGGTTGCAACTGTTGTTGTTGCTGGTTTTGGTTCAGGAAAATCTTCTAATAAATCTTTTAAAAATGCTTTTTTACGTTTCCATAAATATTGCATTAATTGCTCTTCGGTTTTAGATAATTGCATCGATTTTTATTTTTACTCTACAAACATAGAATAAAAAAATGAATTCTACAAATGTAGAGTTAAAGTTTTTTGCTTTTTAAGTATCTTTGAGTTCTTATAACAAACAAAAAAATGAAAAGAATTTTAGTATTAGCAACAGTTATTTTAATTTCTTCTTGTGCTACAAAAAAGTTTAAAGAAAAATGGTTAAAAAAAGAAGCGCCTGCAACTTTTAAAGCCAGATTTGAAACTACAAAAGGAAATTTTGATATTGATGCAGTTAGAGAATGGTCGCCAAATGGCGTGGATAGATTGTACCAATTGATAAAAAATGAGTATTACCAAGATGTTGCCATTTTTAGAGTTGTACCTAATTTTGTGGCGCAGTTTGGGATTCATAATGATACACTCATAAACAATGCTTGGCAAAAAAGAGGTATTGAAGATGAGCCTGTCATCAAAAAAAATGATTCTATGACAATTTCTTTTGCTAGAGTAGGAGTTAAAACAAGATCCAACCAGCTATTTATCAATTTAAAAGAAAATTATAGGTTAGATAAGTTGGCTTATTCTGGTGTTACAGGTTTTCCTGTAGTTGCAAAAGTAATTGCAGGTCAAGAAAATGTATTGAAATTTTACGATGGTTATGGAGATAATTTAGGGCGTAAACAAGGGCAAATTGCAAAACAGGGAAATGAGTATCTGCGAAAGGAATATCCAAAAGTAGATTATATTTTAAAGGCTTATATTTTAAAGGAATAATAATGAAAAATCTTTGTATTATTTTTACTGCACTAATTTCAACTATTTCATTTTCTCAAGAAAAGTTTGAAAAAGAATACAGAATTAATTTTTCTGAGGCTCCACAAAAAGCGCAAAAGATTATTACCAAATGGAAATTTCCTAAAAAAGTAAAATGGTATGCAGAAGAAAGTAATGATGGTAAAACTTTTGAAGCTAAAACCTGTTACAAAAAACATAGATATAGTATTGAGTTTGCTGAAACTGGTAAAATTTTAGATGTTGAAAAAACTGTAAAATTTAAAAAGCTAGAAAGCAATCTACAAAATCTTATTGTAAAAAAATTAACAACAAACTTTAAAAAGTATAGAATTAAGAAAACTCAAATTCAATTTAATGGAGATGAAAATGAGCTTTATAAAATAGTTTTTGATTTAAAGTCGATGTCTACATCTATTAAAATAAATTATGAACTGATAGTAAAAGCTAAAAAAGATAGCGATTATGATTTGTATGAAATTTTGTTTGATGAAAAGGGGAATATTCTTAAAGAGCTAAAATTTAAACCTGTAAATTCTATAAACCTTGAATTTTAAAACAAAAGTGCTCATTTTGTTGGTTAGTTTTTTTTGTTTGAAAACAAAAAGTCAATCTAATTTTGATGCAGGTTTATTACCGAAAATAGTGTTATCAAAAAAAATAGATGATAAATTAAAGTGGGTACATAGTATTGAATCTAGAGCTGTAGTTTATGATGATGAGTTGCAACTGTCTCATAATTTGGTAGATGCTTCTTCTATTCTATCATTAAAAACAAGTTTGAATCAGTCTTTTAATTTTGGATATATTCTGCGTTTTCGAGATTCAGATATTATTCACAGAACTTTTCAGCATTACAATTTTGTAAATCAGTTGACGGCCATAAAAGTTGGGCATCGATTTGCTTTTGAGCAATTTTATCAATCTAAAAAACAAACTACCTTTAGAACAAGATACAGAGTTAGTGCAGAAAAAGCTTTAAATGGAGAAAAAGTAGATGTGAAAGAATTCTATTTAAAACTAGGAAATGAATATTTGTATGACTTTGAAGAGAAAGATTTGGAAATACGGTTAACTCCTTATTTGGGTTATAAAGCTAGTGAAAAAGATAGAATTGAGTTTGGTTTAGATTATAGATTAGGTGGGTTTATAAATAATATAACCGAAAATAACCTCTGGTTTAGGGTAACTTGGTATTATGAGTTATAAAAAAAACATCTACAAAGCAAATTGTAGATGTTTTTTAATATTTAAAGAATTAATTATTTACTAATTAATTTTAAAAGTAACTTTTCTTGCTAATTGTCTAGCGCCTTTTGTCATTGTTTTGTCTTCACCAACACCACCATAAGACAATCTAGTTGCGCTAATTCCTGAAGCAACTAACATATCAAAAACAGCTTTTGCTCTGTTGTTAGATAAAGTTAAATTTTTCTCTTCTTTACCAGTTTCATCTGCAAAACCAATTAAAGAAGCATTTACATAAGGATTGTCGAATAAAAACTGTCTTAAATAGTTTACTGATGATATAGATTCTTTCTGAATTTTGGTACTGTTTACATCAAAATACACATTAACATAACCTCTATTTAAAAGCTCTTTAATAAAATCTACGTTAGAGCTTGTTACAACATCTCCATAAGTAGTTTCTCCTTTCTTAACATATCTGTTGTCTAATTCTGTCATGATAAGTTCTTTGTTAGGAGAAGACATTTCTTTGGTTTTTAGAACTTCGATTTCTTTTTCAGCATTATTTAAACGATTTTTTATAGACTCTAATTCAGAGTTTACTACCACAGCTTCTTCACCTCTCCAAAAATCTGAAGATTGTTTGTTTTTACCTAGAGCAATACTTAATCCTATTGATGTATTCATAAGACTAATGTTAGATTCTCTTGGATCTTGATTTGGGCCTCCATCAAAATTATCTTCTTGATGAAAATGAATAATACTATTAACATCTAAAAATAAAGTAAATCTATTATTCAATCTAAATTGAGGTGTTAAACCTATATTCATTGCATACATTAAGTCACCACCATTATCAGTTGGTTCAGTAATATTTAAAGAAGCTGCACCTGCACCAACATGCGTTAGTAACCCAATACGATTTGTCCAAGTATGAAACTTTAAAACACTTCCTAAGTTTACAACTCCTTCTAAACTAGCTCTGTAATAGTTAGATGTAAATGGTTGAGAATCTTCATTGGCTGTAAAACTGTTATAACCCAAATCTAATCGTAAACCAAATTTTTCGTTAAACATATATCTATAACCAATATGTCCTTGACCAAAAATATTTTCAGAAAACCCAGGAGTTAAAGTGGAACCAATTTGTTGAATACCTCCACCAATATCCATAGACCAATGATCGTAATCTTGTGCACTTGCGAAAAAAGACATTAGTGTGAATACTGCCCCAAAGTAAATTTTTTTCATTTTATTTTTATTTATGTTATGTGTTGATTATTTGATTAAAACTTTAAATGTCAAATTTATTACTATATATTTATTTTGAGGGATTTTTTTTATCAATTGTATATTTATATCGTTTAAATGATAAATACAGAGGTTATTATTCCCTAAAGATAACATTATAAAGATAATCGTGCAAAATTAGCATAAAAATATGGAATGGTTTCTATTCCTTTTAAATAATTCCAAACGCCAAAATGTTCGTTTGGAGAATGAATTGCATCAGAATTTAAACCAAAGCCCATTAAAATTGTTTTACTTTTCAATTCTTTTTCAAACAAAGCTACAATAGGAATACTACCTCCACTTCTTTGCGGAATTGGAGTTTTACCAAATGTAGTTTCATAAGCCTCACTTGCAGCTTGATACGCAATATTATCAATAGGAGTTACATAGCCCTGGCCTCCATGATGTGGTGTAACTTTTACTTTTACTGATTTAGGTGCAATATTTTCAAAGTGATTCTTAAATAAGTCTGTAATTACTTTCCAATCTTGATTTGGTACTAAACGCATCGAAATTTTTGCATACGCTTTGCTGGCAATTACCGTTTTTGCGCCTTCACCAATATAACCTCCCCAAATTCCATTTACATCTAAAGTTGGTCTAATAGAATTTCGCTCGTTTGTAGCATATCCTTTTTCTCCATGAACATCGTCAATAGCAATAGATTTTTTATATTCCTCTAAGTTAAAAGGAGCTTTTGCCATTTCTGTTCTTTCTTCGGTTGATAATTCTTGTACAGCATCATAAAAACCAGGAATGGTAATATGATTATCTTCATTATGCAAAGAAGCTATCATTTTTGATAATATATTAATAGGATTAGCAACAGCACCACCATATAAACCAGAATGTAAGTCTCTATTTGGGCCTGTGACTTCTACTTCTACATAACTCAAACCACGCAAACCTGTAGTTATGGATGGAATATCATTCGCAATCATTCCTGTATCCGAAATAATAATCACGTCGTTTTTTAATTTCTCTTGATTTTCCGATACAAAAGTTGATAAGTTTACAGAACCAACTTCTTCTTCACCTTCAATCATAAATTTTACGTTGCAAGGTAAGTTTCCAGAATTAATCATGTACTCAAAAGCTTTAATATGCATGTACATTTGTCCTTTATCATCGCAAGCACCTCTTGCAAAAATGGCACCTTCTGGATGAATAGCTGTTTTTTTAATAACAGGTTCAAAAGGAGGAGAAGTCCACAATTCTATAGGATCTGCTGGTTGCACATCATAATGCCCATATACTAAAACTGTAGGTAAATTTTTATTGATGATTTTTTCACCATAAATAATTGGATAGCCAGCAGTTTCACAAAGTTCTACAGAATCACAACCAGCTTTTTTTAAGCTTTCCAAAACAAAATCGGCTGTTAATAAAACGTCTTTTTTGTAAGCTTTATCTGCACTTATAGAAGGTATTTTTAACAATTCTATGAGTTCGTCTAAAAAGCGTTGTTTGTTTTCTTTTATGTATGATTTTACTGTATCCATGAGATAATTTTAAATTTACATCAAAAATATAAAAATAATAATGAACTGCTTTGTAGTTTGGGATGATTGTTTATATTTGCAAACCAAAATGCGAGCGTGGTGGAATTGGTAGACACGCTAGACTTAGGATCTAGTGCCGAAAGGTGTGAGAGTTCGAGTCTCTCCGCTCGTACTTCTTAAAAGCTTTTTAAAGAAATTTCTTTAAAAGGCTTTTTATTTTAAATAAAATATGATTGATTACAAAAGAGTTACTTTTTTTTCATATTTTTAAGTTCATTATATTCCCAACTTATGAGATTTAAAGAATACTCTAATAAATTAGTATCCTCTACAAATATTTCTATCATTTATTTTATAATATGTTCATTATATATTATTTTTTCAGATAGATTTTTACTGCTCTTTTTTGAAGAAAATATTTCTAATGAAACTTTAAGTGAAATTCAGTCTTATAAAGGTGTGTTTTTTGTTTTAGTGAGCTCTTTACTTATTTATTATGCTTTAAAAAAAAGAGATAAAATAGTAATAGAGTACACAAAAAATCTAAAAAAAAATCAAAAACAGTATCAAGATCTTTTTGAAAACATGTCTCATGGAGTTATTTATGCTACTCCAAAAGGAATCGTTACTTCTGTAAACGAATCTACTTTACAAATTTTAGGTATAACTGAAAAGGAGATGATTGGGAAATCTATCTTTGATACTTCTTGGAAACCAATAGACAGTAAAAGGGAACTTATAGGTTTACATGATAACCCAGCAAAAAGAGCTATCACTAATAAAAAACCAGTTCGTAATAATATTGTTGGGGTTGTTAATGTTAAAACAGGTTTGTACACTTGGTTAAAAGTAAATGCAATACCTGAGTTTGAAAATGGAAATAAAGAACTTTTTAGGGTTTGTGTAACTATAGATGATGTTACTCAATTAAAAACATATCAAGAGGAATTAGAGGAGTCTAAAGATCAAATTAACGTATCATTAAAAAAAACACAATTCAATGAGTTTTTATTAAAAGAAGCTAGCAAGTTGGCTAAACTTGGCGCTTATGAGGTGCATATAGATTCTCAAAATGCTTATTACTCTCACTTATTACATGATCTTTTTGAGTTTCCTGCAAATGATAAATTTCCTTTAAAAGGTGTTTCAAAATTTCTTACAGAAGAATCTAATACTATTTTACAGGAAGGAGTTAAAGCATGTATGGAATTTGGTACCATAGTGGATGAAATTCTGGATCTAAAAGTTAAAGATGATAAACATTTAAAATATAGAGTAATTATTAAGCCAATTTATAATGAAAATAATAAAATTATTGGCAGAAGAGGGGTTGTACAAGACATTACAGAACAGAAAAAAGTAGAAGAAAAAATAGTACAAAGTGAACAACGCTTTAAAGCTTTAGTTCAAGAAGGCTCTGACTTATATGCAATAATAGACAAAATAGGAAACTACGTTTACATGAGTCCTTCTAGTATGAGAATTATTGGCATACCACCAGAAGAATTTATAGGTAAAAATGCTTTTGAATTTCTACACCCAGATGATACTGAAAATGCTTTAGAAAGTCTTAACAAAGTTATTACTGAAGATAGGGTTGTTATGCAACACTATAGAGCTAAAAACCATAAAGATAAGTGGAGATGGGTAGAAACAGTGTTAACTAACATGCTCAATAATCCTGCAGTAAATGGTATTGTTGTAAACTCAAGAGACATCACAGCTCAGGTTGAACAAGAAGAAAACTTAATTAAAGCCAAGGAAATAGCAGAAGAAAATGAGCATAAAATGAAAGAGGCTCAACAACTTGCTAAATTAGGCAGTTGGTATTATGATGTTATAAATAAAGTATCTGAATGGTCTGAAGAAACTTATAATATATGGGGGTTTGATTCAGCAAAAACTTCAATAGAATTTTTAGATCACCAAAAGAGAATTAGCCCAAAAGATTGGGAGTACTTTATAGCTGTAGTTGATAATGCAACTAAAAAAGGAATTCCTTTTAAGATGGAATTAGAGCTAACAATGCCTGATGCTTCTAAGAAAATTGTGAATGCTATAGCGAAACCAATTTTTAATGAAAAAAATCAAGTAATTGCGTTTAAGGGAACAACCCAAGATATTACAGATCAAATTGCAATTGAAAATGAATTAAGACAAGCCAAAGATAAAGCCGAAGAAAGCGAATATTCTATTAGAGAAGCTGGTAGAATTGCTAAAATAGGCTACTGGTCTTATGATAAAGAGAAAGATATAATTTCTTGGTCTGACCAGATTCATAAAATATATGGTACAAATCCTGAAAAAGAAGTTCCAAGTTTGGATGTTATTCTTAGCTTTTTTACTGAAAAATCAAAAAAAGAAATTGTAGAAGCAACTATAGAATTAGCCACAAAAGGAACACCTTATGAGTTAGAGCTAAATTTGATTAACTATAAAAATGAAAATATTTGGATTCGTAATCTAGGGCAACCCGTTTATAATGACCAAAATGAAATTATTGGTAGAAGAGGTGTTTCACAAAATATTACCAAAGAAAAAAATGATCAATTGGCCTTATTAAAAGCAAAGGAAAAGGTTGAAAGGAATCAAAATATCATGAATCAAGCAAGTAAAGTGGCTAAAATAGGATATTGGTATCAAGATCTTGTTCATAATACACTTACTTGGTCAGATTATATTTATCAGCTTTATAAATTAAAACCAGAAGATGATATTTTAAGATATGATGTTGCTAAAAGTTACTTTGATGCTGAATCTCAAGAAAAGATAAGCATTGCAAATAAAAAATTAAATGAATTTGGTACTCCATATGATTTAGAATTAAGAGTTGTTTTTTCTGAAAATGAAGAACTTTGGATACGAAACATGGTGCAACCTGTTTATAACGAGCATAAAAAAATTATTGGTAAAAGAGGTGTTATACAAAATATTACAGAAGAAAAAAGTTTACGAGAACTAAATAGGCAAGTGGCTAGTTTAGCTAAAATTGGAAGTTGGGAGGTAAACTTAGTTGATAAAACAGTTTTTTGGTCAGAAGAAGTACATATAATTCATGGCACAAATCCAGAAACCTATAACCCACAATTAGATGAAGCTATAAATTTCTACAGAAAAGATTTTCATGAACTTATAAAATCTAGTGTTGAAAAATGTATATCGAAGGGCAAATCTTATGATTTAGAAGCTGTTATTATTACAGCAGATAAAAAAGAATTATGGGTTCGATCAAATGCAAAAGCAGAATTTAGTAACGGCGTTTGTACACGAATTTTTGGTAGTTTTCAAGATATAAATGAACGTAAACAAGCCGAAATTGCTGTTCAAGAAAGTGAAACTAAATTCAGGACTATTTTTGAAATTGCTTCTTTAGGGATTGCACAGGTTGATCCATCCAATGGTAAAATAATTCTGATTAATTCGTATTATGAAACTATTACAGGATATTCTGTGGAAGAATTACTGCAGATGAAATTTTCAGAACTTACACATCCTGATGATCTTGAGGGCGATTTGGAATTATTCTATAAAGCAGCTCGTGGAGAAGAGGATTATAGTAATGAAAAGCGTTATATTAAAAAAGACGGTAATATTGTTTGGGTTCGTATTCATTTAGCCTTTATAAGAGACGAAAACGGAAACCCTAAAAAAACAGTTGCTATTTGTGAAGATATTACGCAACGTAAAGAAGCTGAATCAAGATTACAATCTTTAGCAGATAATTTGCCAGGAGTAGTTTTTCAATATTTTTTATATCCAGATAATACAGATAAATTAAAGGCTATAACAGCAGGTTCACAAGAGGTTTGGGGTTTTACAGCGAAAGATGTGGAGCAAAATAATCAGCTAGTTTGGAGCCAAGTTGAGGCAGGTGGAGATCTAGATATTGTTAAAACAAGTATTTCAGAATCAATAAAAACTCAAACCAAATGGTCTGCTCAATGGAAATATGTGATGCCTAATGGAGAAATTAAAACACATTTGGGTTATGGATCTCCTAATTTGTTAGCAGATGGCACTGTAATGTTTAATTCTGTAATTTTAGATGTTACTGAAGAGGCTAAAAATGAACTTTTACTTGAGCAAACCAACAAAATAGCAAAAATTGGTAGTTGGGAAATGGACTTGATAAGCCAAGAAGGAGATAAGATGTTTTGGTCTCCAAGTATAAAAGAAATATTAGAAATAGATAGTAACTATAACCCTACATTAAAAGATGGAATAGAATTTCATATAGGAGAAAGTAGAGAACGAATAAAAAATGCCTTAATGCTTTTAATTAAAGATGGTATTGAGTTCGATGAAGAAATTTTATTACGCACAGCAACAGGCAAACAACGTTGGTGCAGAGCTATTGGTAAAAGCGAAATAATAAATGGAAAAAACACTAGAATTTATGGAAGTTACCAAGACATCCATGAGAAAAAAATTGCCATGCAAGAATTAAAGAAGAGTTTAAAATCTTTAAAAGATTTTAAATATTCTTTAGATCAGTCTGCTATTATTGCTTTTACAAATCAAAAAGGCGAAATTACCTCTGTAAATGAAAATTTTTGTGACATAACAGGTTACAATAAAAATGAGGTTATTAGGAAAACATTAAAAATACTTAATTCTAATTATCATTCAGAATTATTTTTTAAGGAATTATGGAAAACAATAACTTCTGGCAAAGTTTGGCGTGGAGAAATAAAAAATAAGACTAAAGATGGTTCTTATTATTGGGTAGATGCAACTATAGTTCCTTTTTTAGATGAAAATAACAAACCGACCCAATATTTAGCAATCAACTTTGATATTACTGAAAGAAAAAAAGTAGAAGAAGAAAAAACTAGATTCCAAGAAACTCTAGAAAATAGTTTAAATGAGGTTTATATGTTTGATTATGAAACTTATAAATTTATTTATGTGAATAAAGGAGCAATTCAGAATTTAGGATATTCAAAGGAAGAAATCAAAGAGTTAACCCCACTCGATTTAAAAGCAAACCATACAGCATCCACTTTTAATGAATTATTAGCTCCTTTGCACAATAATGAAAAAAGTAAAGTAGTATTTTTTACAAATCATATAAGAAAAGACGGAAGTATTTATCCAGTAGAAGTCCATATAACCTTAGTTGATGAAGCCAATCATAAAAATTTTATTGCTATAGTTTTAGATATTACAGAACGAAAAAAAGCGCAAGAAAATTTACTTTTAACAACAGAACGATTACGAATAGCAACAACGTCTGTAAAAATAGGTATCTGGGATTGGGATGTTGTTAACGATATCCTAACTTGGGATGATAGGATGCTTGAGTTGTATGGAGTAAAGAAGGAAAATTTTGACGGAGCACTAAGTGCTTGGCAAAAAAGTGTACATCCTGATGATTTAGAATGGACAAGTAAACATTTGTTAGATACTATAAATGGAGTACATAATTTTAATTCAGTTTTTAGAGTTGTTTGGCCAGACAAATCCATACACTATATTGAAGCAAATGCTACTGTTATTAGAGATAAAGAAGGAATTGCTTTGCGAATGATTGGTGGTAACATAGATATTACTGAGTCAAAGAAAATACAATCAGAAATTTTAGAAGCAAAAGAACAAGTAGAAATTAGTGAAGCTAAATTTAAATCGTATACAGAAAAGTCTCCTATTGCAATTTTTACAACAGATTTAAGTGGCAGTTATACCTACGTTAACGAAACCTGGCTTAGTTTAACAGGATTGGTTTTAGAAGAGGCTTTGAGTCCCTCAGGTTGGTCAAAAGCTGTACATCCTAGCGATTTAAAAAAAGTAAATAAGAATTGGTATAAATCCGTTAAATCTAATGGAAAATGGAAATATGAGTACAGGTTTATTAATAAAAAAACTGAAAACATTATTTGGGTAGAAGCCACTGCAAAAGAACTCTTTAACGATAAAAATGAGCTTATTGGTTATCTTGGAACCAATGTAAATATAACTGATAGAAAGAAGGCAGAAGAAATGTATCGATTATTGGCAGACAATACTAATGATATTATAGCGCTTCAAGAACCTAATTCAAACATTAAATATATAAGTCCTGCTGTAGAAAGCTTATTGGGGTATAAACAAGACGAATTACTCAAAAAACAATTTAGGGAAGTAATTCACAAGGATGATATGACTTATATTAACAAAGAATTTAATGAAAAACTCTTAAAGGGAATTGTCATAGAAGCAATAACTTATAGAGCTCAGCATAAAAAAGGTCATTTTGTTTGGTTGGAAACTTTAATTTCGCCTATCATGAAAGACAACGAAATTGTTTCTCTAATATCAACTAGTAGAGATGTTACACAATGGATGTTTGCAAAAAAAGAAATAGAAGATTACCAATCTTCTCTTCAAAAATTAACGAGTGAAATTTCTTTAATCGAAGAAAAACAAAAAAAAGAAATTGCAGCTAATATTCATGATCATTTAAGTCAATCTTTAGTAATTTCAAAAATGAGAATTACAGAGTTGGAAAAGAAAACCGAATTAAAAAATATACAAAAAGATCTTGAGTTTATAAAATCACATATCTCTAGTGCGTTAGAAAACAGTAGAACAATAACATACGAACTTTCTCCACCTGTTTTATATCAATTAGGAGTGGTACATGCCTTAGATTGGTTTGCAGAAGAAATAGAAGAAAAATACGGTATTAAATTTAACTTTAATAGCAATGTAGACACTATTAAACTTACTGATTTTAAATCAATTTTAATATTTCGTTGTGTTCAGGAAGCTGTTACAAATACTATAAAATATGCAGAAGCAACTTTGATAACTTTAGAGTTGATTAAACATAAAAATGCAGTTGATATTTTAATTACAGATAATGGAAAAGGTTTTGATACTGCTGTATTAAATACTGGTGGAAATTCTAGTTCTGGTTTTGGTTTATTTGCAGTAAAAGAGCGTATTAGAAGTTTGAATGGGAAATTTATAATTACATCAGAATTAAAAATTGGTACAAAGATTAAAATTTACGTACCTTTAGACATATGAATTCCTCAAGAAAAATAAATATCATTTTAGTTGATGACCATCAAATGTTACGAGATGGTTTAAGGAATCTTATTGAGCAAAAAGCAAACTTGCAAATTCTTGCAGAGGCATCAAATGGCAGAGAGGCTATTAAATTGTGTGCAAAATTAAACCCAGATGTAGTAATTACAGATATTTCTATGCCTAGTTTAAATGGTGTTGAAGCTGCAAAACAAATTCTTAAAGATAATCCAGAAATTAAAATTATTGGTCTTTCTATGCATGCCAATAGAAAATTTGTGCAAGCCATGTTTCAAGCAGGAGGTTATGGCTATTTATTAAAAGATGGTGATGTAAATGAGTTAATTACTGCAATTACTACTGTAATGCAAAATAGAAAATACCTTTCTAAAAATATCAATCAAGATTACTTATATTCTTTAAACGAAGACGAAGATTTAAAAAAAATAAGTAGTAGAGAAACCGAGGTTTTACAACTATTAGCCGAAGGAAAATCATCTAAAGAAATAGGCGAAGTATTGTTTCTTAGTTCTAAAACTGTAGATGTTCATCGAAATAATTTAATGAAAAAATTAGATTTACACACCATACCTGAACTTACAAAATTTGCAATTCGTGAAGGTTTAACATCTTTATAATTTGCAAAAGAAATAGTATAAATAATTATTGATACATTTTTATACTTCTTAGGTTTAAGTTTTTGTCTTTTACTGATACCAATACATAATTATATGCTTCTTTTTGAATTTGTTAGTAACAATAATTAAGAATTATGCTTAGATTTTAAAAGACTAACTTTTACTATATTTAAAGTTCAAAGAAACTTAAATTTTGGCAACAACTAAACACAATCTTTTATTAATTGAAGATGATTTTTGTATTGGAGAAAAGTTATATAATTCTACAAAAGACTTAAAGAACATCCATACAGTTCACTTAGCTGTAAATTTACAAGAGGCAAAAACGAGGTTAATGCAAACAAACTACAATGTTATTGTTCTTGACTTAAATTTGCCTGATGGCAATGGAATAGAATTGTTAAAGTGGCTTAGAGAAAAAAATAAGCTTGTAAAAGTGTTTGTATTTTCTATAAATATCGAGCTAAAAAGAATGTGTTTAAAAAATGGTGCTGATGCTTTTTTTGATAAATCTCAAGACTTCGATTTATTAATTAGTGAAATTTCAAATAGTTTATCATTATAGAAAAATAAGTGCCAATAATTTTAAGAATAAAATTATGTTCATTTAAAAGCAGCATATTTTATTTTTAATAATCAAATTTCCTGATTTTCTAAAATATTTTCGATATTTAACTAAACTTGCTTTACTTATAAATCTAAAAAAAGCTAAACGTTTAAAGTTTAGCTTTTATTTATTATAAAAAGTTGGGGGACACCTAATTTACTACACTCCAAATATAGGTAAGAATTGAGATGTAGGGAATAAGCAAATTACCTAATTTTTGTTTAACTTATTAATATTTTCGTTAAACTAAAATCAGTTTTAATAATAAAAGTCTAAAACATTGGTGGTTTAGCTTCATTTATTTAAAATATTTGGAGAGATTTATTTAAATCTTAAATGAAAAATTAGCTATGTTTTAGTTTTTATAAAAAAAAACTAATCAACTAATTAATAAGGAAACTATCCTTTTTAAAATATAATAAATGTATTTTTAAACACTGTTTAAATTTTTTATATGAAAGCAATTCTTTGTACAAAATTCGGAAAACCAGAAACTCTACAATATAAAGAAATAGAAACGCCCTCTATTAAAAGTGATGAAATTCTATTAAATGTAAAAGCTTGTAGCTTAAATTTTCCAGATACTTTAATTATTCAAGGCAAATACCAGTTTAAACCTGAGTTTCCTTTTTCTCCAGGAAGTGATGTTGCAGGAATTATAGAAAAAGTTGGTAAAGATATTACGCATTTAAAAAAAGGAGATGAGGTTGTTGGTTTTATTCCTTTTGGCGGTTTTGCAGAAAAAGCTGTTGTAAAAGCTAAAGATTGTTTCCCCAAACCAAAAGGAATGAGTATGGTAAATGCGGCTGCTTTTTTATTAGCTTACGGTACTTCTTATCATGCTTTAAAAGACAGAGCAAATTTACAAAAAGGAGAAACTATTTTAATTTTAGGTGCTTCTGGTGGTGTTGGTTTAACAGCTTTAGAGTTGGCAAAATTAATGGGTGCAAAAGTTATTGCAGCAGCGTCAACTAAAGAAAAGTTAGCTTTATGCCAACAGTATGGAGCAGATGAGCTTATTAATTATACTGAAGAAAATTTAAAAGATACAGTAAAAGAGTTAACCAAGGGAAAAGGTGTAAACATAATTTACGATCCTGTTGGAGGTGATTTTTCTGAACAAGCTTTAAGAGCAATTGCTTGGAAAGGAAGACATTTGGTTGTTGGTTTTGCCAATGGTGAAATTCCTAAAATACCAATTAATTTAGCATTGTTAAAAGGCGCAAGTATGGTAGGGGTTTTTTGGGGTGCATTTGTTCAAAAAGAACCCAAAAAAAGTTTAGAAAATAGTATACAATTATTAACATGGTTTGCAAAAGGAGATTTAAAACCACATATTGATAAAATATATTCTTTAAAAAATGCTCCTAAAGCATTAGAAAGTATGATGCAAAGAAAAACGAAAGGTAAAATTGTAATTGATATGGAATTGTAATTCTTCGTTAAGTTTTTAACATTATGAATTAAAATGTATCTTGCTCAAAAAAAATATAATGTCCCAAAAATTTGCTATAGAAGATCATTTTGTAGAAGATATTGTAAAAGAAATGGCAATAAATTTAAGTGCCGATTTTAAAGAAGAAGATAATATTACTTCTTTTAAAATTCCCGAAATTAATGGAGTTGGAGAAGTTTTAGCAGTACAGTTTGCATCTGGTTTAGGGATTATGAATTCAGCTTATAAGCTAAATGAAGATTTGGTTTTAAAAATGAACAAAAATAGGATTAATCCGCTAAAGTTTGTTTTTAATCTAGGTGATACATTTTATCATAATTTTGGAAAAGAAGGTGATTTTGAAAGTATTCCTAAATACAGTGGAGCTATTATTGGAAGTTCTATTGATAAAACTCATTCCTTTAAAATTCCAAAAGATAAAAATATACATATATTTAGTTTAGAATTAAATAGAAATTTATTTGAACATAAATTGGCTTCCTTTAAGTTTAATTTAGGAGATGAATTAAGCAAACTTTTGAGAGATGTAAAGGCTGAAAACCCTTTTTTTTACACCTATCCTTTTGGCTCAGAGGAGTTTGAAATGATTCATAAAATACTACATAATACCAAAAAAGGATTTATTGGTTCATTATATAAAGAAGGAGTAACGTACACTATTTTGTCCAATACTTTAGAAACCTATTTAGGAAATACTTTAGATAATGATATTGACACATTATCAGAAAAAGATACAGATCAAGTTGTAATCATATCTAAATTTATTGAAGATAATTTAAGCGATTTACCAACCATTGAAGAAATTGCGAATAAAAACTTTTTATCAGAAAGTAAACTTCAAAAATTATTTAATATTTACTATAGTTGTTCTGTACACGATTTTACGCGAAATAAAAGATTAGATAGAGCTAGAATTTTGTTAGAAGATGCTAATTATACTATTGCAGAAATTGCAGATGAATTAGGGATTAGAAGCAACAGTTATTTTTCTAAAATATTTAAAGAAAGATATGGAGTTACTCCATCTAAATATAAAAATTCTAGATTATCTGAAATCAGAATTTATTAAAACCAGCTATAAATTTATTTTTTGATTTATAATTAAAAACTTTTTAGCTTTTTCCACATATATTTATCTGCCATTGGGCTTTTAACATTTGTTAATGCTAAAAATGCTTTCTTGTTTTTAAAACTTTTTTTTTAATTATTTCAATTAATTCTAAAACTTAAGTTTTTAAACTTACGCTTTGTAAAGTTTAAAAAAAACGATATTTGAAAAAATAAAGTACTGAAATACGTTATCAATTGTCTGTAAATTGTTAAAGTGAATCGCTTTTAAGGAGTAGTTTTGTGAAGTAGTTTATTGGCTACAAAAAAAATGTACTATGATGAAGCAATTGGAATTAAGTTTATTTTTAGATTCTTTTTTAGAAAATTCTATTCAAAAAGAAATTGGCTATTTAAAAATGTCTGAATGTGTTGAGAATTTGTATTTAAAACCTGTTCTTAAAAAAAAGCATGTAGAATCTTGTCAACATTCAATAGATTTAAAAAAATGTTTTTTGGAATCTAATATTACTCCATCAAAAAAAACATATGGAACAGAATTAAAATTTGATAAATGGATGAATACAAACTCTATTTTGAAAATTACTGATAAAAAGAGAATGTTGAATGAAATTATTTTAGCAGAAGAAAAATGTATTGCAGATTACAACTTATTACTTATCAACAAAGATTTACCACTAAGCTTAAGAACTATAATTAATAATCAAAAAAAATCTGTAGAAAAAAGTTTAATAGAACTTAGAAATTATTCTCTTTTAGAAGGAATTTTATTCTAAAAAAAATACTAATTTTTCATGAGAACTGAATTTTAAAATAGTGTAAGTCTAATTTTCTATCACACATAAAAAAACCTTTAAAATTTAATTTAAAGGTTTTTTATCATTTTAAATGGTATGTAAACATCATATTACTCTTTTAATGTAATTTTTAAAACAGCTTTAGAGTCGCAAGTATTATTTTTAAGTTTATTAGGTGCAATTAAAAGCTCGAAAGTTTTACCTATATAATTGTTTGGTGCTAATTCAAAATCTTTAAAAAGTTTATCTTCATCATCTTCAATAGTAATAGCTTTTTCATCTATATCTGTAAAAAAATATAAGTTACCTTCATTACCATCAAATACAGCTTCATCAATTTGAAAACTATTATTGGTCTCTAATGCAGTTACATCAACATTTGTAGTTGATATAAACATAACAATGGTTCCTAAAAGAGTGGCTAAATATTTCATGATTTTGGTTTTTAAATAGTTAAAAATGTAGTTTCAATTTCGTGTATAGATTTTAAATTCGTATCTATTATAGGTATTATAGAATCTGTTAATTCTAAAATTATTTTATTAGATGAGCTGTTTTTAAGAGAGTTTACAAGCTCTTTTTGTTTTATAACTTTACTTTGAATCATTTCAATTCTTTCTTCAAAAATTAATTTGTCATATAATCTTAGTGCATTTTTTTTGTTGTTATAAGGCACAGAAACCATTATTGCAGAAGATGCTAACTTAATTTCATCTAAAATTTTAATGTGTTTCATTTTTAAATTATTGATAATTTTTCTTTTCGGTTCTTCAATTTCCGAATTTTCTACGATTTCACAAATATCAATTACTTCAATAATAGTTTCACTCGTATTTACTAAAAGTTTGGCTTGTTCTTTATTAGTTTGTACTCGTTCAGAAGAAATTATCGATGATTTTTCATTTTCATCATTCTTGTTTACAATGTAGTTACAAGAGTAAAGTGTTAAAATGGTTATTAAAATTAAAACAGCGTGTGTTTTTTTGCTAATTCTATACATAATACTATTTGATATTTTATACCACAAAGATCAGCATAAGATCAACATTTTATGTTACATTTTTTTTTGGGTCAGTTATAAAATTCCCATATTTGAGGTTTCAAATACTAAAAATCTTTAAATTAGTATTCAGTTTTGGTTAAACTAAAAGCAACTATTTTTAAAAGTATACTTTAATAATTAAATATTAAATAGGCAAGTAAACTTCAAAAATGGCTCCTTTATCTGGTGTTCCGTTTGCAAAAATATAGCCTTTGTGGTTTTCTACTATTTTTTTACAGATAGATAAACCAATACCTGTTCCAGAAAAATCGCTTTTTCCATGCAATCTATTAAAAAGAACAAATATTTTTTCTGCATATTCATTTTTAAAGCCAATTCCATTATCTGTAAACGTTAATTTATGATAATGTTCTTTTTTAGGTTTTATCAACTTATCTTCTTCAATAGCATTTATTCTATGATATTTAATAGAAATTTCTGGTGTGGAATCTTGCTTTTGATATTTTATAGAATTGCTAATTAAATTAGAGAATAGTTGTTGAATTTGAAAAGGTATTACATGCATAACAGGAAATGTATCTGAAGTAATCAAAGCATCAGAATCTGATATTGCTTCTGCTAAATCTTGTTTTGCACCTTCTAAGATTAAATTTATATTCGCTGTTTCAAAGACTTTTTCAGATTTATTGGTTCTAGAAAACTGTAAAAGATCGTCTATTAATAAACGCATTCTTGAAGCTGCATTTTGTATTCTAGAAATATATACATGTCCGTTTTTAGATAAATTATCAGACTCTTTATCTACTAAACGCGATAAGAATGTTTGAATTTTACGCAAAGGTTCTTGTAAATCGTGACTTGCAACATGGTTAAAAGCAGAAAGTTCTTTGTTGTTTCTTTCTAGTTCAGCATTTCTTTCCTCTAACAGTCTAAAGCTCTCAAACTCGTCAGTAACATCTGAAGTTGTACCAATTAATTTTTTAACACCATCTAATTCTAACACTTGCGCATAAGATTTAAAGCGTTTTATGTTGCCACTTTTTTGAATTATTCTAAAATGTACAAATGGTAAATGTTCATTTTCCATCATATCCTCTACATCATTTTTTAGTTTTTCTCTATCATCAGGATGTACATAACTCATAAAAGTATCTAAATTAGGCTTAAAAGATTGAGGTTGCTCACCTAACAATCGATATAGATTATCAGAATACGTATAGGTTTCTTCTTCCATATCCCAAATCCAGTTACCATGTTTGCTAATTATTTCTGATTGATTAGCAGATTCTTTAAACGTTTCTAGTTCTTCATTATAAATTTTTAAAGATTCAATATCTTTCGTTATTTTGTAATAAGCTAATAGAACGAGTGCAATAGACAAAAGAATAAGGAAAAATAAAAAAATGGGAGTTAACAATGCATCACTTTGGTAATTTTCTTGTCTTCTTGATAATTCCTCTCTTTCGTGAGTAATCATTTCAGAAATCTTATTTCTAATGGAGTCCATTAATACTTTACCTTCAAAAAAAACAGGGTCAAATTTTGGGCTTTCTAAATTATCATTGATAGAAAAACTGGACGATCTTTCAAAATTATTAAGTCTTTTATCGATTAAAGAACTTAAATCTTTTAACTTGTTTTGTTGAAAATCGTTTTCTTTTGTAAGTTCTTTGAGTTCTGCAAAACTATTATTGATACTTTCTCTACTTTCTATATAAGGCTCTAAATAAAGAGAATCATTTGTAATAATAAAACCTCTTTGGCCAGTTTCTGCATCTTTTAAATAAGATAATATTTGCTCTAATTGCACATTAACCATGTAGGTTTCTACAACTAAGTCAGAAGATTTAGAAAGGTTTTTTGTTGTTTTAAAAGCTACAGCTCCTGCTACTAAAATAATCAATAAAGCTATGTAGAAAGCTATTTTAATAAATAAAGGAGACTTTTGCTTAATTCTTGTAATCATTGTTTATAAACGTAATAAAAAGTTATCTTTATTTAATCCATTTGTATGATATTGCCAATTTAAGGTAACAACATCAGACAATACTTTTTTCAAACTCTTAAAATCGCTAGGTTTTTTGATATATATATTTGCACCTAATACAAAGGTGTTTTCTACATCTTCTTCGGATGATGATGTAGAGTAGATTGCAATGGCAATATCTTTAAATTTTTGATTTGCTCTTAATTCTTTTAAACAGTCTAAGCCAGATTTTCTTGGCATATTTAAGTCTAAAAAAAGGACTTCTGGTAAAATAGCATCTTTACTATTAAAATAATCCATTAAAAAAACACCGTCGTTAAAAGTACTAACTCTGGTATTTATTTTTAATTCTTCAAAAGCCTCTGTAAAAAATAATCTATCATCTTCATCATCATCTGCCAATACAACATTTATATAATTATCATTCATAACTTAATTATTTAAGTAATTCTTTTCTTTTAGCTATTATTCTTTGAAATGACGAAGGTGTAATTCCTGTAGTTTTTTTAAATTGAGTGCTTAAATGTGCAACACTAGAGTAATTTAATTTAAATGCAATTTCTGTTAAACTTAAATTACCTTTTAAAATTAATTGTTTTGTATATTCTATTTTTTGAATAATTATAAAATTTTCTATGGATGTATACGTAACTTCAGAAAATAAATTGGCTAAATATCCATAGCTATGATCTAATGTTTCCGATAAATATACAGAACTTTTTACATGTAAATCATTATCATCATTAAAAACCATATCTATAATAGTGTCTTTTATTTTTTGCACTAAAATACTTTTCTGATCCTGCACTATTTCTATATGATACTCGCTTAATTTTTCAGCAAACTCCTCCATAGTTTCTTTACTGGGCGATTCCAGAAGATCTACTTCACCAAAACCTAGCATAGTATGTTTAATTTGTGAGTTGTTCAGTGTTTTTTCTAACACCTTTGTGCAAACTGAATGCAAATCGAATTTTACAAATATTTTCATTAACTATAATTAAATTAAGGTTTTAAAAACCAGAAAATGTTTCAATAAAAATAAGTAAATTAATTTTTATTAGTATAATTTTACCAAAAAATAAATAGCTAATTACCTCAATCATTTGTTATGAAAGATTATACGGATTTTTATAAAAACATTCCTAAAAATGAAACTTCATTAAAAGATTTATTACAAAATGAAAATTTATTTAGTAGTGTACCAAAGAATTGGCATATTTTAGTAACAGATATCCAAGGATCATCGAATGCAGTAACAGAAGGCAAACATAATGATGTAAATTTAACAGCTACTGGAAGTATTATTGCAGTTTTAAATGCTGTGAAAAAGATACATTCAAGTTTAAGAATTCCTTATTTTTTTGGTGGTGATGGAGCAACTTTTATAGTGCCATCATCAATTATAGAAGATTTAATGAATGTTTTAACAGATTATAGTCTGCATATTAAAAGAACTTTAAACTTAGATTTAAGAGTTGGCAGTTTAGTGGTAGATGATGTTTATCAACATAATTATTCGTTAAGAATATCAAAATTAAAAGTAAATAACTATTTAACTACGCCAGTAATTCTTGGTAATGGTTTAAAATATGCCGAATCTAAAATTAAAGAAAAATTTAATAAAGAAGCCAATTTAATAGATAAAGAAATTAAGTTAGATTTAGAAGGAATGGAATGCAGATGGGATGAAATATATCCGTCAGGAAATCATAAAAAAGTAGCTTGTCTTTTAATTGGTGCCACTAGTGAATCCAAACAGGCAGAGGTTTTTAATGAGATTATGAACGAGATAGATTATATTTTTGGAAATCTAAACAAACGCAATCCTATAACTGTTAAAAATTTAAAGTTAAAACCAACTTTAGAAAAAATTAGAAAGGAAATGCATACAAGAATTGGGGTTTTTAATAGAGCTTACCTCATGAATAATTGGCTAATTACTTTTTTCGGACAATATTATTTTAAGTTTTTTAAAGCTGGTAAATTG
This sequence comes from Polaribacter sp. Hel_I_88, assembly GCF_000687935.1. Lineage (NCBI taxonomy): Bacteria > Pseudomonadati > Bacteroidota > Flavobacteriia > Flavobacteriales > Flavobacteriaceae > Polaribacter > Polaribacter sp. Hel_I_88. Next base: position 2,078,420 of record NZ_JHZZ01000001.1, read on the forward strand.
TATTTGTACAGAGTTACACAGCTCTCTGACACAATTATGTTAGATGGCTCTATAAATACTGTAATTTCTGGTGATGAGAAACAATTAGGGAAGTTGCGTTTTTTTCTAGATACTTTAGAATCGCAAAATAAAATAGTGTACGGTTTTCATAAAACATATGCATCTATTATGTCTTGTTATGTAGAGGATAGAGAAAAAAAACACATCCATTTTGTAGATGGTACAGAAGGTGGTTACACAGCAGCTTCTGTAGAGTATAAATTAAAATTAAGAAAACAGTATATCTCTAATTTTTAGTGATATACTGTTTTCAATAAATAACTTACCAATAGGCAATATTATGCAGATATTGCCACCATTTTGTTATTTTTCTTATAAGTTACAGGAGAACAATTATATTTTTCTTTAAAAATTTTAGAGAAGTAACTTCTACTACTAAAACCTAAACTGTATACAATTTCAGAAATACTTAAATCGGTTGTAGAAATTAGTTCTTCAGCTTTTGTAAGTCTTACATATTTAACATATTCACAAATTGTTAAACCATGTAAAAGTTTAAAACCTTCTTGTAATTTTGCAGCTGTTAAGCCAGATTTTCTTTCTAATTCAGTAATTTGTAAGTTGGTATCGTAGTAATTTTGTATGTAATCAGACATTTCTTTAACAGTACTCATTTCATTTTTAGTTAAAGATGCAGATCTAATTTCGGCATTATTAATATCGATATTGTGTTGCTCTATCTCTAAAGCTAATACAACATTTACAAAACCATTAATTAATAAAGTTCTTACGATTCCTTCATTTTTAATAGCATCGATTTGCTTTATTGTTTCAGAAATTTTAAAGTTGTAAGAACCACAATAGTAAAAATCATCTTTTTTATTGTTGATAAAAATTTCTCTTAATCTATTGTTGATACTCGAATCCTCTAAGGTTGTATTTACAGAAATCAAGGTGCTCTTTATATTGATGCCACTTTTAAGTTCTAATATATTTGCAGAAGACTCAATATTGGCAATGATACTTGTTTGAAAAGCTTCTACTGTTAATTTTTTTGATTGCTTTTCAAAAGCGTGAGAAAGTTCACCTTTACTACAATACATGAAATTAACGTTAGTTTTTGCGCTATTTGTAACAACAATCTTTACATCTTCTTTACACGTTAAATCGAATTCTAAAAAAGTAACACCATTTTGTAACTCAATACCTCTAATACTTCCAGAACCTAATTGTCTATCAATTTCGAATTCAGTTTCTTTATGATACGTTGTCAACTTTCCACCTAAATCATTTTGTAAAGTTGTAAATATTGATTTCTTATCGAACAAATTTAAATTTATAGTCTTCATAGTTGATTGTTTTTGGTTATTAATTCTTTTTTTGTGTTACTAAATAATCACACTACAAAGAAACAACCAACATCAACTTTTTGTGTTACACAATTTTTTTGTTCTGTTATAAGATTTCAATTTTTCAAGAAAAATAAGTGGAAAATACTATAAATCGTCCTTAATATATAAGAGGTTTTATAAATAGGTATTGTTTTATGTTATTGAAAATCATATGAATAGATAGCTTTTTGAGTTTTTGTTAAAATAAATGAAATTATATAATTAAGTTTTTAACTTTTAGATTTTAAAACAATCTCTTCAAAATCGGCAGTTCTTTCAGCATTTGTAAATAAGTTTTGTGCTTCTTTTGGAGGTGTTGTTAATTTTCTTTTTGATAAATCAATCCAAGCTCCATACACTTTTATAATAGCAGAAAGTTGACCAGCTTCATTAAAAACTTCGTGCGTAAGTTTCCATCGTTCACTATTTTTAGATAAACCAGATAATTTCATGGTTACAGAAATATTTTCTCCTAAATGAACTTCTTTTCGAAAGGATGTGTATTCCTCAAACAAAATAGGACCTATACTATATTTGGTAAACTCATCAATAGAAAAGTTTTGAGATTTAAAATAACGCACTCTCACTTCTGCAGCATATTCGTTATAAGCAGTGTGACGCATATGTCTATTTGGGTCAAAATCCGACCATTTTGTTGGGAATGTAATTTGGTATGTCATTTTTATAAAATTAAAAAACCTGATATGTTTTAGAAACACATCAGGTTTAAATTTGTTATTACTTTACTTTTTAGTTTTTTACAATTTTGCCTTTTTCTCTCAACTTTAACTCACTCAACACGTTTAAAGCTTCAGAAACATACATATCTTTTGCTAAGTTTTTATGCCAAGCTATTCTTTTATCTGCCAAATCTTGGTTGGTTTTAAATAAGTCTTGTTCATACTTAGGAGATAAAAAAGTTAGGTTCGATTTATAGTCAAAAACAGATTTAAATTTATCTGCTTCTTTTTCTTTAGCCTCACCTTCTGCAAAAAAAGTTTTAGAATTTAAAGAAAAAGTAGTTTCATCTTGGCTCTTCTTTAACCATTTTGCATATTCATTTACCAATTTAAAATTAGTGTCGTTAGCAATTCTTTCTTTACTATTATACACAACATCGTTAAAGTTAGCATACGAATTTGTTTGGGTGTATTTTGCTTGGGGCACTTTATCCCAAGCCAAAGCTCCATCTAAATCACGCTCACCAAATTTCATATAACTATATCTACTTGGCATTGCAATATCAGAGTACACACCTTCTTGTTGTGTAGAACCTCCATTAACTCTATAAAATTTTTGAATCGTCATTTTTAAGAAACCTAAATCTTTCTCGTATTTTGGGTAAAATTGATTGATAGGTAAAATATTCTGAACAGTTCCTTTTCCATAAGTTTGATTTCCACCTAAAATTACGGCTCTTTTATAATCTTGCATAGCTGCTGCAAATATTTCTGATGCAGATGCAGAAAATTCATTCACCAAAACAACTACAGAACCTTCCCACTGAACTTGTGGATCTATATCTTTTTTTACAACAGGATCTTCACCTCTATATTTTACTTGTACAATAGGTCCTTGATCTATAAATAATCCAGAAATTTCTATGGCTGTTTTTAAAGAACCACCACCATTATTTCTTAAATCTACAATTAAACCTACAACACCTTCTGTTTTTAATCTTTCGATTTCTTTTTCCATATCTTTAGCAGAATCTCTATAATTATCATCGCTAAAATCAATGTAAAAACTTGGCAAATCTATAATAGCATACTTTTTTCCATTTTTTTCTACAATGCTACTTTTTACAAAAGTTTCATCTAACTGAACAACATCTCTAATAATAGAGATTACTTTTATAGAACCATCTAATTTTTTCTTAACCGTTAATCGTACCTCAGTTCCTTTAGGTCCTTTAATAAATTTTATGGCATCATCCAAACGCATTCCAACAATATCCACAGGCTCTTCATCTCCTTGTGCAACTTTTAAAATAATATCATCTGGTTCTAATTCTCCTTGTTTAGAAGCTGGGCCACCAATTACTAAGTCAGAAACGTGTGTGTAAATTCCTTTTTTCTGTAAACGTGCTCCAATTCCTTCTAATTTTCCAGAAATAGTTTGGTCAAAACGTTCTTTAATATTAGGATCCATATAGGTTGTATGTGGATCAAAAGCACCAACAACCGAATTTAAAAAAGTAGAAAACCAATCATCATGCTCTAATTCTTCAATTCTAATATATAAATCGTCCATATTTTTTAGGACTTCTTTTCTTGCCTCTTTTTCAATCATAGCAAAAGATTTTACTTTGAAGTTTTTATCTTTTTCAAGTTTATCCTTTTGTAAATCTGTTTGCTCTTCAATTCTGCTTAAAGTTTGTAATTTTAATTGCTTTCTCCAATAATCCATCAATTCAGCATCATTTTTAGCAAAAGGAACTTTTTCATAATCTAAATCAATGGTTTCGTTTTCATCAAAATTAAAAGGTTGTGCTAATAAATCTCCATAATAAGATTTTGCATTTTTTATTTTTTTCAAAAAACGTCCATAGACTAATTTATAAAAAGATAAATCATCTTGTAAAAGTTGATTGTCGATTTGATATTTGTATTGAGAAAATTCTTTCAAATCTTGTTGGGTAAAATATCTTTTACTTGGGTCTAAACCATCAATAAAACTATTATAAACAACTTCAGAAAAATCGTCGTTCATGTCTTTTACCACAAAATGCCCTCTTGTTAAAATATTTTTTAATACATAAATTAAAACTTTATCTTTTTCAGGGTCGTTATTTACATCAATATTTACCTCAGAAGCATTGATTGATAAACTGCTTATCAATAAAAAAAATGCTAAAAAAGGAATGCTAAATCTAAATTTCGTTCTCATATATAGTGTCGTTATTTTTTATTTATTTGTTACTCAACTACTAAAATAGTGCCATAATTTGTAACTGCTACAATATTAATTAAAAATTGATCTTTTTACTCTTTATAAAATGTTAAAAAGATTATCGTATAAAATAAATTACCTTTGTTCAAATAGATTGTAAAAATCAGTATTTAGAAGAGAAATTAAAAGAAAAGCAAAAATCAATTTTTAATTGTTAATATCGAAACTTTAAACATACATTCATGCAAGAAAGACCTTTAATTTTAGTGACAAATGATGATGGAATTACAGCTCCAGGAATTAGAGCGCTTATAAAAATAATGAACAAAATTGGGGAAGTGGTTGTGGTTGCTCCTGATAGTCCTCAAAGTGGAATGGGACATGCAATTACTGTTGATAATGTGTTGACTTGCAACCCAATTACGATAGATGATGGGCCGCAATTAGAATATACCTGTTCTGGAACTCCTGCAGATTGCGTAAAAATGGCTATTAGCGAAATTTTAAATAAAAAACCAGATTTGTGCGTTTCAGGGATCAATCATGGTTCAAATTCGTCTATAAATGTAATTTATTCAGGAACTATGAGTGCAGCTATAGAAGCTGGTATTGAAGGCATACCTGCAATTGGGTTTTCTTTATTAGATTTTAAATGGCATGCAGATTTTAAACAAAGTGAAGAGTTTGTAAAAAAAATTACCTTAAATACACTTTTAAACGGTTTGCCAGAAGGTGTTGTTTTAAATGTAAATATTCCCAATTTAAAGAAAGAAGAAATAAAAGGAACCAAAATTTGCAGACAAGCAATGGGTGTTTGGAAAGAGATTTTCGACAAACGAAAAAGTCCTTTTGGTAAAGAATATTATTGGCTTTCTGGGGAATTTGTAAATAGAGATAAAGGACAAGATACAGATGTGTACGCTTTAGAAAACGGTTTTATATCTATTGTACCAGTTCAGTTCGATTTAACAGCACATCACATGATTCAAAAATTAAACTCTTGGGAACTATAAAAAAAGATATTTTAATTGGCATTTTAGTCTCTTTATTTGCAACAGCTGGAGGTTGTTTCTTGTATATAGAGTATTTCTCTAAATTCAGTTTTACTGAAACATTACAATTGATACAAGATGGTAATTTGTATGGTAAAATCTTATCGATTGCTGCCATTCCTAATTTATTTGTATTTTTTGTTTTTATCAAAAAGAAACAAGACAATAGAGCAAAAGGAGTTTTAATAACAACCATTGTAATTGCTTTAATTACGTTGGTTTTAAAATTTATTTGATGAAATATTACATAATTGCAGGTGAAGCTTCAGGAGATTTGCATGGTTCTAATTTAATGAAAGCTTTATATAAAGAAGATCCAGAAGCAGACATCCGTTTTTGGGGTGGAGATTTAATGGAAAAGGTTGGTGGTACTTTGGTTTTTCATTATAAAGACAGGGCTTTTATGGGCTTTTTCGAAGTAATAAAAAATTTACCAAAAGCTTTAACATTGATAAAACTATGTAAAAAAGATATTGCCGAATTTAAACCAGATGTACTTATTTTTATTGACAATTCTGGCTTTAATTTAAGGATTGCCAAATGGGCAAAATTACAAGGTTTTAAAACCAATTATTATATTTCGCCTCAAGTTTGGGCAAGTAGAGCAAGCAGAGTAAAAGATATTAAAAGAGATGTAGATAAATTGTTTGTAATCTTACCTTTTGAAGAGGAGTTTTACAAAAAATACAATTATAAAGTTGAGTTTGTTGGGCATCCTTTAATTGATGCAATTGCAAACAGAGAACAAGTTAGTATTACAGATTTTAGAAAAAAACACGATTTAGGTGATAAGCCAATTATTGCTTTATTACCAGGAAGCAGACAGCAAGAAATCACTAAAATGTTGGCTGTAATGTTAGATTTGGTAGATGTTTTTCCTAATTATAAATTTGTAGTTGGGGGTGCACCAAGTCAAGATTTTTCTTTTTATGACACGATTATCGGGAATAGAAAAGTTAGTTTTATCAACAATAAAACATACGATTTGTTATCTGTTTCTTCAGCAGCTTTAGTAGGTTCTGGAACAGCTACTTTAGAAACAGCCTTGTTTAAAGTACCTCAAGTTGTTTGCTATAAAGGCAGCTCAATTTCGTACCAAATTGCCAAAAGAATTGTTACTTTAAAATACATTTCTTTGGTAAATTTAATTATGGATAAGGAAGTAGTTACTGAGTTAATTCAGGACGATTTTACAAGAATAAATCTTAAAAGAGAACTTGCTAAAATTTTAGAAACTTCACATCGCGAAAAATTATTTTTAGACTATTTTGAACTAGAAAAAAAATTAGGAGGTGTTGGAGCATCCGCAAAAACAGCAAAATTAATTGTGGACGGATTAAAGAAATAAATTAGATGAAAAATAGTTTATTTCTTTTGATTTTTTCCTTTGTATTATTTAGTTGTGGAGCAAAGAAAAATGGAGTTTTAACCTCAAGAAAGTCAATTTCAAAAGCCGATAAAATTGTAGCAAATGCCTTAAAATACGAAGGAGTAAGCTATAAATATGGAGGAACAACCAAAAGAGGAATGGATTGTTCAGGTGTTATTTATGTCGCTTTTGGCGAAGAAAATTTTCAATTACCAAGAGTTTCTAGAGAAATGGCTAAACAAGGCAAAAAAATCTCTTTGAAAAGAGTTGCCAAAGGCGATTTACTATTCTTTAAAACTAGAAAAAGTTATAAAAACATCAATCATGTTGGTTTGGTGGTTTCCAACGTAAATGGGCAAATTCGGTTTATACATTCCACAACATCTAAAGGGGTTATTGTTTCTTTATTGTCTCAAAAATATTGGTCAAAAGCGTTTGTAAAAGCTACAAGAGTTTTGTAAGTTCTTATTTAAATTTTAAATTCTACTTGCTATCTTCAATTAAATTATATCCAATCACAATTTCATTATAAAATGTCAGTCTGAGCTTGTCGAAGACCTTTTTAAATTATAACGTTATTTACCAATAACTAAATAATTCATTAACATAATAATCAAAAAAAAATCAATTAAATTTTTACTACCTTTAACTAGCTATGAAAAAGGTACTGAATTACTTACCATTACATTTTATTGTGCTCTTAATTGTTGGAATTTTAGCACAATTCTATCTCAATTTATGGGATTTTGGTTTCATAAACTTATTCGTTTTGCTTGGGTCAATAGCAATATTAGTTTTTATAATTCCACAAAAAATTATTAGGACTTTTTTAGCTTTCTTCCTTTTCTTTTTTATGGGGATTTCAGCCGTGTTTTTTAATAATGACACAAACTATAAAAACTATTATCAACATGCTATAAAAGAAGATACTTCTGTAATTTTTAAAATTGAAAAAATATTAAAACCAAGTTTGTATCATGATAAATACGAAGCAATCGTTTTACAAGTTGATAGCTCAAAAACCAAAGGTAAAATATTACTAAATATATCAAAAGACAGTATTTTAAACTCTTTAAAGGTTGATGAACTATTGTTTGCAAAACCCGATTTTAGAGCGATAAATGAGCCTTCAAATCCACATCAATTTGAATATAAATTCTATTTAGCCAAACAAGGCATTCATCAGCAAGTATTTTTAGAGCAAGAAGATTTTAAAAGTTTGGGTTTAGATCAATTTTCTTTGATTGGAATGGCTGCAAAATTTAGAAATCAAGTACAAGAATCACTAAAAAAATATAATTTTAAAGTCGATGAATTAGCAGTAATCAATGCTTTATTATTAGGGCAAAGACAAGATATTTCCAAAGATTTAATTGAAGATTATTCAAAAGCAGGTGCTATTCATATTTTGGCAGTTTCAGGTTTGCATGTTGGTATTATTTTATTGATTTTATCAAGCTTACTAAAACCTTTAGAAAGATTAAAAAACGGACGCGTTTTAAAAATAACTCTCATTGTTTTATTACTGTGGATGTTTGCTTTTGTAGCAGGTTTATCAGCAAGTGTTGTAAGAGCAGTTGCTATGTTCACTTTTTTAGCAATTGGTTTATCATTTAAACGGAAAAATGTCATTTTATTTTCTTTAATCACATCAATGTTTTTCCTATTGCTTTTTAACCCCATGTTTTTGTTTGATGTTGGTTTTCAATTAAGTTATTTAGCGGTTTTTGGCATTATTTGGATTCAACCCAAATTGTATAAAATTTACAAACCACGATTCAAATTAGACGATAAAATTTGGCAATTATTCACAGTTTCTATGGCTGCTCAATTAGGTGTTTTGCCTTTAAGTTTGTATTATTTTCATCAATTTCCAGGGTTATTTTTACTATCAAATTTATTGATAATACCGTTTTTGGGAGCGATTTTAATTGGTGGAATTGTTATTATAATGTTAGCTTTGGTAGGTTTGTTACCTCAAACTTTAGCATCGATTTATGGGTTTGTAATTTCATTGATGAACAACTTTGTTAATTGGATTTCTAAACAAGAACAATTTTTATTTACAGATATTTCACTTTCTTTTTTGATGATGTTAGCAACATATTTAGTCATCATATTTGGAGTTTATTTTTTGATAAAAAAATCACCTAAAAAACTGATTTACTTTTTAGTTTCTCTATTAATTATTCAAAGTGTTTTTTTGTTTGAAAATCATCAAAAGAACACTAAAAACGAATTGATTGTTTTTCATAAAAGCAGAAATTCTATCATGGCAAATAGGGCAGGAGCTAATTTATTAGTGCATCATGATTTGGATAGTTTGGCGATTGGAAATACAAATGCTATGGTTTCTTATCAAGTTGGTGAAAACGTGAAATCAACATACAGTAGAGAGTTTCCAAATATTTTAAAATTTAAAAATCAGCCTATTTTAATAGTTGATAGTTTGGGAGTTTACAATATACAAAATCTCAAAAATCCGATTGTTATTTTGCGAAACTCACCTAAAATAAATTTAGAGAGATTGATAAAAACCCTGCAACCAGCTCAAATTATTGCAGATGGAAATAATTATAAAAGTTATGTGAATAGTTGGAAGGAAACTTCTAGAAAACAAAAAACTCCATTTCATTCAACGGAACAAAATGGAGCTTATATTTTAAAGTGATAAAATCTATAAATTACTTTTAAAGTTTTTTTCAAAATCTGCCCATTCTTTATCTTTGTAAGCACTTGTTTTAAAATATGCCAATATAATTTCAAATCTTTCTTTGGTTAAATAACCAGGAATTTTTTGTAACATTTCTTCTTTTTCTGTCATAAAAATTGTGGTTGGATACGATAATTGTCCTTCCATTAAAGCAGCAGATAATTCATGATATTCTGTTCTGCCTTCTTTTTTATATTTAAAAGTATGGCCTTTATAGGTTATATCTTCTTTTCCTTCTCCATCCATTTTTATGGCATAAAAGTTTTCGTTGATATACTTAATAATTACTTTATTGGAGTAGGTTTCTTTGTCCATTTTTTTGCAATATCCACACCAATCTGTGTAAATATCTATCAACATTGGTTTTGGGTTTTCTTTATTCATTTCAATTGCTTTTTCAAAAGAAAGCCAATTAATTTTATCTTGTGCTTTAGTCCCAAAACTAAAAGCTATCAACGCAAATAATAAGAATGTTTTTTTCATATGTTGTAAATTACAAATGATATGCCAAAGTTAATAAATATCAATGGATTTTAGAGTTTCTTCATTTTAAAGCAAAAAAAAACCTCATAAGTTTTAATTTATGAGGTTTTGTGAATTTTATGTTTTTAGTTTTCCGCTAATTCAAAACCTTCCGTTAATTCATCACCTTCAACTTTTTTATCTTCAGCTCCATGAGTAAGTCTTTTTAATGGTTTTAAGATTGCTATGATTAACAATCCGAAAATTGTACATGTAACTGCAATACCTGTAAAAACCTCAAAATCTCCAGCATTTTCAGAAAGTCCGCCAACAAAACCAGCAACTTTGTTTCCTAAACCAGTAGCTGCAAAATAAGCTCCCATCATAAAAGAAGCGTATTTTAAAGGAGCTAATTTAGTAATAAAAGATAAGGCTACAGGAGAGGCACAAAGTTCACCAATCGTATGAAATAAATACGCTAAAACTAACCAAATCATTGCAGATTTTTCAGCAACTTCATCACCATTCATTACAACTTCAGAAGCTGCTTTACTCATAAAGAAAAAACCAAAGGCCATAATAATTACACCAATTGCCATTTTAAAAATAGACGAAGATTCTTTTCCTTTAATTTTCCACTTATGCCAAAAACTACCCACAGCAGTTCCTAAAACAATGATAAAAAATGCGTTAATAGATTGAAATACAGCAGCAGGAACTTCATTGCCAATTAAAGGTAATGAAAATGATAACATTCTATCAGTTTTCTGTTCTGTATACAAACTCATTAAACCTCCTGCTTGTTCAAAAGCACCCCAAAAAACAATAATAATTAAGAATGATAAAAACATGACTAACATTCTGTCTTTCTCTACTTTAGTTAAAGGTTTTTTTAGTAAATCTTTGTTTGGTGAATCTTTACTTCCTATAAAATCTCCAACTCCTTGTAAGTATTTTAAGCCTGACATATAAACAATTTGTCCTAAAGCCATTCCTATACCTGCTAAACCAAAACCATAATGCCAACCCCATTTTGCAGCAACTGCTCCAACTAATAAAGCACCTAAGAAAGCACCTAAATTGATACCAATATAAAAAACATAGAAACCTTTATCTCTTCTATCGTCACCAGTTTTGTATAAACCACCAACCATTGTAGATATGTTTGGTTTTAAAAACCCAACTCCAATCACAATAAAGATAAGACCTGTAAAAAATGCCCATTGTTGGTCTACAGCTAAAATACCATGGCCAATACATAACAAAATACCACCTAACATTACTGCTTTTTTCTGACCGATAAATTTATCAGCAATCCAACCTCCAGGAATGGATGTTAAATAAACAAACATGGTATAGGTTCCGTAAAAAGAAAGTGTTTCTGCATTAGACCAACCAAAACCAGATTGTGGATCTCCAAAAATTACTGGAGCTGCAATGTATAAAGTTAAAATTGCACGCATTCCATAGTATGAAAATCGCTCCCACATTTCAACAAAAAAGAGTACATATAATCCTACTGGATGCCCCATTAACTCTTTTTCATGTGGTTTTTTTACTAAAGTATTCATAAGTATATATTATTTAGTTGATGTATTAATTAAATGCTCTTCTACAAAATTAGTCATTTTTGTATATAAATTTAAACGCATATTTTTTCCTCTAGAAATTGAGTGCGTTCTATCTGGTACTATAAATTGATCGAATTGTTTGTTGGCTTCAATAAGCGCATTTGTCATTCTAAAACTATTTTGAACATGCACATTATCGTCTCCAGTTCCATGAACAAGTAGGTAGTTTCCTTCTAATTTATCAGCGTAATTTATTGGCGAATTATCATCATAACCACTCGCATTTTCTTGTGGAGTTTGCATATAACGTTCTGTATACACAGAATCGTAAAAACGCCACGAAGTTACAGGAGCAACTGCAATTGCTGTAGAGAATATATCATTTCCTTTTAAAAGACAATTTGTGCTCATAAAACCACCATAAGACCAACCCCAAATACCGATATTATTTTCATCAATATAAGAACGTTCTGCTAATTTTTTAGCAGCAGCTATTTGGTCTTCAACCTCAAATTTACCTAATTCTTTTTGTGTTATTTTCTTAAAAGCAGCACCTTTTAAACCTGTTCCTCGTCCATCAACACACACTACAATCATGCCTTTTTGTGCTAGCATATTGTGCCAGTAATCGTTTGCTCCATTCCAACTATTACCAACTTGCTGAGAACCTGGTCCTGAATATTGAAACATCAACATTGGGTAGGTTTTCGATTCATCAAAATCAACAGGTTTTACCATCCACATGTTTAAATCATTACCATTAATATTGATGGTAGAAAACTCTTTTGGACTCATTTTATAGGCAGCTAAATCCTCTTTTAATTGAGCATTGTCTTTTATTACTTTTAACATTTCACCTTCTGCAGTATATAAAGAGTAAATTGGAGGTGTTTCAGCAGACGAATAGGTGTTGATAAAGTAATTTAAGTTTGTGCTAAAAGCAGCAGAATTTTGCCCTTCTTTATTACTTAATAACTTTTTGTTTTCACCATCTAAACCAATAGAATATACACCTCTATTGATTGAACCGTTTTCTACAGATTGATAATAAATAGTTTTCTTAGTATCATTAAAACCATAATAATTAGTTACTTCCCAATTTCCTTTTGTAATTTGGTTGATTAAATTTCCGTTAAAATCATAGTGATAAATGTGATTGAAACCATCTTTTTCGCTCGTCCAAATAAAGCTATTATCAACTAAAAAAGTAAGATTGTCTGTAATATCTATATACGCTTTATCAGTTTCATTTAGTAAAATAGTTGATGAACTTCTTAACGCATTTACTTTGTGTAATTTTAAATCATTTTGATGACGATTTAAAGTTGTTGCTACTAAAATAGCATCATTATTAGACCATTTTATTCTTGGAATATATTCGTAATCGCCTAAAGTAATTTTTTTAGTATTTCTGTTTGATAATGTAAACATTTGCAAGGTAACTGCTGCATTTTTTTCACCAGCTTTTGGATATTTAAAAACCAATTGATCTGGGTAGTTTTCAGAACCCACCAAATCCATAGAAAAAGTAGGAACATCAGTTTCATCGAAACGTAAAAAAGCTAAATATTCGCTGTTATTGCTCCACTCAAAAGCTCTAACAAAGGCAAATTCTTCTTCGTAAACCCAGTCTGTAATTCCGTTTATTATGTGATTCTTTTTACCATCTTTAGTAACTTGAATTAATGCGTTTTTACTGAAATCCTTTATAAAAATATTGTTGTCTTTTGCGTAGGCAACTTTTTTATTATCAGGAGAAAAAATAGGTTCTTGAATGTCTTTACCAATTAAAGATATTTCTTTAGAAGCAACATCATAGGCATAAAAAGTACCACTATAAGAACGTCTAAAAATCTTTTTAAAGTTGGTTCCTAATATAATTTTTGTTTCATCATTATTAAAACTATATGAAGAAAAAGATTCAAGGTCACCTAAATCTGCACTGCTTACAATGGTTTCAACTTTCTCTAAAGTTGCATAACTATATTTATCTACAGTTGTTACTCCGTTTTTATCAGTATTTAAAAGCGAATAAAAATCGCCATTCATTGAGTTTAAAGCATTCATTTTTTCAGGCGAAAAAGTGCCATCCCAAATTTCTTCGAGAGTTATTTCTTTTTTGTCTGATAATTCGTTTGATGTTGAGTTTGAGGTGTTTTTTGTACAGCCTATCATAAGTAAGATAGCTCCTAAAATGATTGTGTTTTTCATTTGAGACTTTGGTTTAATAAAAGTTGCTCAAGTTTACGAAATTATTGTGAAAAAAAGAGTCAATTTTATGGAAGTTTTAAAGATTATGTATTTTGGCAATAGATTATATATTGATTCTCAATTTTTACGCAAAAAAATTCTCGATATTATAAATAATAATATCGAGAATAGCTGAATTTAATAACAATCTACTTTTAATTTAATCTTCTTTTTTTGTGTTTATTTCCTCTTGACCAACAATTAAAGGAGTTTTTCCATCTGTAATTATCGTTTTTGCGTTGCTAGATCTTGCTAATTCTCTAAAAGCTTCTATAGCTTTTAATCTTAAAATACCAGGAGTTAAACCTTCTGCAATAATTAATTGCGCATCTCTTTCTCCTTTTGCATTAATAATTTTTCTTTCAGCCTCTAAAGTTTCTTGCTCTAAAACAAATTTTAAACGCATGGCATCTTGTTCTGCTTGTAATTTTCTTTCAATAGAGTTTGCTAAACCTGCAGGCAATTGAATTTGTTTCATTAATACACCAATTAATTCGATGCCATCTGCTTGTTTCTCAAGGTTAATTTTCATCTTTTTTAAGATTTCTAATTCAATTATTGAACGCATTCCTGAGTGCATATCTTTTGCGAAAAATTGTGCACAAACATCTGATGCTGCAGATCTAAAAACACTGGTAATTACAGATTCGTAATCTTGCCCTAAGTTTTCTAAAACAGAGGCAACTTTATTTGCTTCTAATCTGTATAAAATCGATATTTCAGAATTTACACTCAACCCTTCTTTACTAGGCAAGCTTAAAAATAATTTAATGTTTTTTGTTTTTGTAGATTCAATTAAAACTTTACTCGTTAAAGGATTGTAAATTACAGTTCCTTGTGTTTTTGTTTCTTTAGATAGTTTTCCTAAAGTTTGTTTAATACCAACTTCTCCTGGTCTTACAACTGCACAACTATAAAAGAAACCAACAATTAAAATTAATATACCAAGATTTTTCATAATTAAATATTTTAAAAATTATACACACAAATTTAATAGTAATGCTTTTATTTGTGCGATTTTTGTAATAGTAATTACTTATAAAATAATTACTAAATCTTATTCACTATCAACTTTGTGTTAATTATATTAATTTTTAAAGATTTTAATAATAATTATTATTTTAAGTGATGAACATTTATAGTTATTATAAAAAAAATATTTTTTTCTTATCAAGTCTTCTTTAAATATATAAGAACTTTGCAAAAGTTTCAGTTATATTTGTTTCTAATAGATTAAAAAAATGAGTAAAATTATTTCTGGGTTTTCAAAATTTTCAAAAGATGAAAAAGTTGATTGGTTGCTAAAAAACTACTTCAAGAATTCATCAGAAGTTTTAAAAGTTATACAACAATATTGGAATGATGATGAAAAGTTACAACAACTTCATGACGATTTTATAGAAAACACCATCACTAATTTTTACATGCCTTTTGGTGTGGCACCAAATTTTATTATAAATAATAGGGAGTATACAATTCCTATGGTTTTAGAAGAAAGTTCTGTAGTTGCTGCAGCTTCTTTAGTAGGTAAGTTTTGGAGCACTAGAGGTGGTTTTAAAACGAAAGTAATTGGTACTACAAAAATAGGGCAAGTTCACTTTATGTATGCAGGTAAAAAAGAAGATTTAAGAACCTATTTTGCTAAAAATAAAACCGAATTATTTGCTGCAACAGCTTCCATCACTCAAAATATGGAAAAACGTGGAGGTGGAATTCTAGAGATTGAATTGGTTGATAAAACAGATAAATTAGCGAATTATTACCAACTCCACATCACTTTTGAAACGAAAGATTCAATGGGTGCAAACTTTATAAATTCTTGCTTAGAAGCTATTGCAAAAAAGTTTGAAAATGACGAGATAGAAATTGTAATGAGTATTTTATCGAACTACGTTCCTGAATGTTTGGTAAGAGCAGAAGTGAGTTGCAAAATTGAAGAATTGGGTGGAGAAGATCCGCAGAAATTTGCCGATAAATTTTACCAAGCTGTAAAAATTGCTGAAATTGAACCTTATAGAGCAGTTACTCATAATAAAGGAATTATGAACGGAATTGATGCAGTTGTTTTAGCAACAGGCAACGATTTCAGAGCCATAGAAGCTGGTGCACATGCGTATGCTTCAAGAAGTGGAACTTATTCAAGTTTGTCTCATTGTACTATTGATGATGGGATTTTTAAATTTTGGATAGAAATTCCTTTGGCTTTAGGAACTGTTGGTGGTTTAACAGCTTTGCATCCAATGGCTAAATTTTCTTTAGAACTATTACAAAAACCTTCTGCAAGAGTTTTAATGCAAATAATTGCAGCAGCAGGTTTAGCTCAAAATTTTGCGGCATTAAGAGCGTTGACAACAAAAGGCATTCAACATGGACACATGAAAATGCACTTGCAAAATATTTTAAACCAGTTTGATGCCACTGCTACCGAAAAAGAGGAAATAACTGCGTATTTTGATAAAAGAACAGTATCCCATTCTGCAGTTGTAGAAAAATTAAAAGGTTTAAGAAAACCCAATGTTAAATGGGTAGATTTTTTAGATTTTGATACCATTAATAATAAATTATCTTCTTTAAATGAAGATTCAAAGCCAGTGTTTGGACAAATGAATGCGCAACAAATGATAGAGCATTTAAGTGCAGTAACTCAAATTGCCAACGGAAATTGGAATGTAAATGTGTTTGTTTCTGATGAAAAAACTGCAAGAAGAAAACCATTTTTACAAACTGAAAACGAATTGCAAACAGGTTTTAAAGCTTCTTTTTTAGCTGATGAACCTATAAAATTAAAATTTAGTTCTATAGATATTGCAATTGATGATTTATTATATCAACTACAATCTTTTTTATTAATTTTTAAACAAAATAAAAACAGAACTGTGGTGCATCCTTTTTTCGGCGAATTAAATTTTGAAGAATGGAAGAGGTTTCAAATAAAACATTTTACACATCATTTTAAACAATTCGATTTGCTGTAATGAACTATTATTCAAACGGAAAATTATTGATAACAGGAGAATATTTGGTTTTAGATGGCGCAAAATCTTTGGCAGTTCCAACAAAATTTGGTCAAGATTTAAGTGTTGATGCCATAAAAGAACCTCAAATTATCTGGGGAAGTTTTACAAATACAGGCAAATGTTGGTTCGAGGCTGTTTTCGATTTGCAGAAATTACGTTTAATAAATTGTTTTTTTAATTCCGATAAAGAAGGAAGTGCAGAAAATATTGCAGAAACCTTATTAGAAATTTTACAAGAAGCTAAAAGATTAAATCCAAATTTTTTAAATACGGAAAATGGTTTTGTTGTAAAAACAACTTTAACATTTCCTAGAAATTGGGGTTTAGGGAGCTCATCAACCTTAATAAATTCAATTGCAAGTTGGGCTAAAGTAGATGCTTTTCAATTACTTTGGAATTCCTTTAAAGGAAGTGGTTATGACATTGCTTGTGCTCAAAATGATACGCCTATTTTTTATCAAATAAATAATAAAAAACCAGTTATTAAGCAAGTTGAGTTCAATCCAACTTTTAAAGATAGCTTGTTTTTTGTGCATTTAAATCAAAAGCAAGACTCAAAAGAAGGCATTGCAAAATTTAGGGAAAGTGGAACTAATTTTGATAAAGAAATCAAAAGAATTTCAGAAATGTCCGATGAATTTTTAGCATCAACATCTATAGAAAACTTTAATAAATTAATTGTTGAGCACGAAGAAATTATTAGTAATATTATCCAACTAAAACCTGTAAAAGAAAAATTATTTCCAGATTATAGTTTGGGAGAAATTAAAAGTTTGGGAGCTTGGGGAGGAGATTTTGTATTGGCAACTGGAAATGCGCAAACACCAACATATTTTAAAAATAAGGGATTTAAAACTATTTTGAAATATTCAGAAATAATTTTATAAGTACGGACAATACCTCACAGGTTTTTAAAACCTGTGAGGTCTGAAAAAAAGTAAAAAGATGAGTAATTCAAGTAAGAGTGAATTTTTCCAGAAGCCTGTATTGAGCGAAGTCGAAATAGGGAATAAAAAGGGGCTCTCAGTAATAATTATAGGAGGTGGAGCAGCAGGCTATTTTACAGCCATCAACGCAAAAGAGAAAAATCCAAACTTAGAGATTACAATTCTAGAAAAAGGGAATGACGTTTTGCAGAAAGTAAAAATTTCTGGAGGTGGAAGATGCAATGTTACACATGCTTGTTTTGAACCAAAAGAGTTGGTGAAGTTTTATCCAAGAGGAGAAAAAGAATTATTGGGCCCTTTTCATAAATTTATGACTGGTGATACTTTTGAATGGTTTGATGATAGAGGAGTTCCTTTAAAAATTGAAAGTGATAATCGTGTTTTCCCAGAAGCAAATACAAGTCAGGCAATTATAGATTGTTTTCAAAAATCTGTCGACGATTTAGGAATTAAAGTAATTACAAATTGTGGTGTAAATGAGGTGCATCAAAAAGATGATACATGGATTATCACCACAAAAAAAGAAGTTTTTGAAGCAGATAAAATTGTAATTGCTGCAGGAAGTTCTAAAAAAGTTTGGGAATTGTGTGAAACTTTAGATCATTCCATTATAGAACCTGTTCCGTCTTTATTTACTTTTAATATCAACGACAAACGTTTGTTAGATTTATTGGGAACTTCTGTGCCAAATGCCACTGTAAATATTGTCGGTACAAATTTAGAAGCTTCAGGACCTTTGCTAATTACACATTGGGGAATGAGTGGACCAGCTGTTTTAAAACTCTCTGCTTTTGGTGCAAGAATTTTGGCTGATAAAAACTATCAATATAATGTAGAAGTGAATTGGTTATCGAGACCAACTGACAAAGTTTTGAATGTTTTATTGAATTTAAAAAAGAAAGAACCTCGAAAAACTGTTATTTTAAAATCGCCATTTGCAGAAATTTCTAAAAGATTATGGGAGCGTTTTGTGTTGTTTTCTGGGATTTCTAAAAATCAGAATTGGGCAGATTTAAATAGTTTTCAAATAGAAAAATTAGCAAGCGAATTAACCAAAGGAATTTATAACGCCAATGGAAGAACTACTTTTAAAGACGAATTTGTAACTGCTGGAGGCATTGATTTGAAGGAAATTAATTTTAAAAATTTTGAAAGTAAAAAACACAAAAACTTATTTTTTGTAGGCGAAGTTTTAAATATTGATGCAGTTACAGGAGGTTTCAATTTTCAAAATGCATGGACAGGTGGTTTTATTTGTGCACAAGCGTTGGCTGAAACTAACAACTAACAACTAACAACTAATAACTAATCATGGCAAGAACAGAATCAAACGAATTTAAAAACGGAACAAAAGCACCAGATTTTACTTTATTAAATACAATTGATGATAAAAAATATTCTTTACAAGATTTAAAAGGAGAAAAAGGAACTGTAATTATGTTTATTTGTAATCATTGTCCTTTTGTACTTCATGTAAATGCTGAATTGGTGAAAATGGCAAATGAATATCAACAAAAAGGAATAAATTTTATTGCGATAAGTGCAAATGATGTTGAGAATTATCCACAAGATGCACCATATTTGATGAAGCAATTGGCGAAAAATGAAAGCTATCCTTTTCCTTATTTATATGATGAAACGCAAGAAGTAGCAAAAGCTTATGATGCAGCTTGTACTCCAGATTTTTATGCTTTTGACGCAAATTTAAAAGTTATTTATCATGGTCAGTTAGATGATTCTAGGCCAGGAAATGGAAAACCAGTTACAGGAATTGATCTTAGAAATGCTTTAGAAAATTTATTAGAAAATAAAGATGTTTTAGAAAACCAAAAGCCAAGTGTTGGCTGTGGAATTAAGTGGAAGTGATTTTATGTTTTTCTGTTAATATTACTCTTTACCTCCAAAACTTTTAGCAGTTTCCACCCAATGTTCAGCAATTCCTTTGGCATCTGCACCTAAACTTTTTGCTAAATGTAACGCAATTGCAATCATTAAAATTGATGCTTTACTGATTTCTTCAAAAGTTTGTAAACTTCCAAATTTTACTTGTGCTTTAGCTAAAAGTAAATCATTATGTTTTTTTGCAAATTTAATTGGGTTTTCAATTTCATTGGTAATTTCTGGAATCATCAAAGCATCTAACCAATCTTTGCCGATTTTTTGGGCTACTATTTCAGGAGTTTCATTTCCTAGTTTTCGCCATTCTTTTAATGTTTTGGTGTCTCCAGATTCAGATAAACCAGATTCTAAAAATAACTCAAAACCAATATCAGCAATACTTTGCATCACCAATAAATATTCATCTTGTGCTTTTTCAAACAAATCTGCACCTTGTCCTTTTAAATAGTCGCCTACAGATAATTTTGGTAAATTTAAAACGTCAGCACAATCTGTTAAACAAGGAAAAGTAGTTCCTTCAAAAATATATTGAGCTTTATCAAACTGAATTTGACGACCTAAAGGATACAATCTACAAGCTAAAGGTCTTCCTTCATGAACACTACAACCAAAATCTGGAATATATTGGCTACAAGATTTTTGACCTTTTTGATCTTCCTTTCCATCAAAAAGTAATTGAATGCCACCAAATTCGGTATACAAATCTCTGAATTCTTCGGGTGTAATTTTTTTGGCTTCGCTAAAACACACAATTTCCCAAGGATTTAGCATGACAGCTTTTCCAAAACAGCAAGTTCCAGATCTTGTGCAGGTTAATGGTAAAATACTTTTAGAAGTCAGTTTTGTAGTTTGCATTCTCTTTAAATTTATTCAGCTATTTCGCCTCTTTGAGGTTTCAAAGCGTCTCTGTAAATTTTCATATCTTTTTCATCAACAGTAATAAAAGCCGAAACTAACATTGGGTTATTTTCTTTAATGTCGATTTCATAAAAAGATAAATTCTCTAAAGTTGCAAATTCTTTTAAGTGAATGGTATGATGTTTGGCAGTTTCTTTGGCATCTGGACCTCTAAAATCCCACAATAATTTTATTTTTCTACTCATTTTTATTTTTTATGTATGGTTGATAAATATGAACAATTCACCAGTTTCAAAAATAATTCTAACTGTATCTTGAATACCTTTATTTCTAGTTCCAATTCTTTTGCCAAAAACCAAATCTTCTTTATCTAATTGATACTCCAAACCTTGAGTAACAATATTTGTGGCTTTTGGAAACGGAATTAAAGACACAACTTTGTCTTTACAATCTGGTATTTTCGTGCTTTTATCAGCTAAAAAATAACGACTATGATTATCAATAAAAGTAAGTTTAAGTTTTTCTTTAAACTGAATTGCAGTGTGTAAATTCCCTAAAAAATGATCTTGCTCTTTTCCACTTGCTCCAAAAACATCAATATGTTTGAAACCCTTATCAAACAAGATTTGCAATATTTTATCAAAATCGGTAAAATCTTGATTGGGCGTTTGTATCACTTCAATTTCTTTTGGGATTTCTTGTATGGAATCAAAATCGCCAGCAATAAAATTAGGAATAATATTGTGTTTTTTTAAATATTGATAAGCGCCATCAGTTGCACAAATCATATCATAATTTGATGTGTTTGGAACTTCGTTTGGAGTTTCACCATTTAATAATAAAAAAACTTTTTTGGTTTTCATTGTTGACAAAAATACAAACAAAAAAGCATCAGTTCTAATTTTAGAAATGATGCTTTTCATTAACTAACATAAAGTTTTACGATTACTTTTTCCAAGTAAGAATAATTGAGAATAGTTTACCAATTAGAAAAATCACCATTCCAAAAGTAGGAGAGAGAAGTCCAATTTTTAATCCGCTAGCCAAAATTTCTGGAGAAAAAGTTTTGCTATTTATCGAAATTGCATTTAGTGCACCCAAAAGCCCAATTATAAAACCTAAAACTCCAAATACGAAGGAAAATAATGCCAAAGAATTAATGAGTTTGTGAGTTTTTTCGGTATTTTTCTTAATTCCTTTTGCAAATAAAATAATAATAACAATTAATAAAGCTAATAAAGGAACCATAAAAACTGGTCCACCATCCATAATAAAATTCATAATATGTGTTTTAAGATTATGTTGCTAAAGTATTTGATACATAGTTTCTAAAACTATTTTAGCGACCAATTACCAATTTGGTTTGGGTTTTAACAAATATTGTGTTTTTATAATTTTCTCTTTAAAAACAGTAGAATCACGCTTTAATTTGGTATTTCGTCTATTTTTACTCTAAATAAATTATAAAATGAGTTAATTTGTAAAGATGACTAAAATAATTATTAAAATTTTAAAGAAAGCCTTTTTACACCTTCTTTTTTGGGTTGTGGTTTGGTTTTTCTTTTCTAGTTTTTTTAGTGTAGGCTCTTCAAACGAGAACTTTATTTTTTGGTTTTCTACATTATTAAGTCTAATTGCAATCGTTTCTTCTTACGTATTTGTATATCATTTAATTCCTAATTTTTTAATTGTTAAAAAACAGAAGCTTTTTGTTTTATACACCTTTTATGCATGTGTTTTTATTGTTTGTGCTGTATTAATGACTGTAGTTTTTGGTTTCGTGTTTTTCTATAATTTGGAATATCAAAAAATGCCAGGATTAACTAAGAATTCTGGTGTAATTTTAGTGTGTGTTTTGTTAATTATTGTTTTGGCAAGTGCATTCAAAATTCTAAAGCATAATTTTAAATCGTTAGAAGAAAAAAAGACTTTAGAAAACAAGTTTTTACAAACCAAATTGCAACTAAAAGAGCAGGAGTTACAATTTTTAAAGATGCAAATTCATCCGCATTTTTTGTTTAATACCTTAAATACCTTGTATGGTTTTGCCCTGAAAAAATCTGACCAAGCACCAGAAATGATTTTAAAATTATCTAGCTTGTTAGATTATATTTTATATCAAGTTGATAAGCCTTTGGTGCATTTACAAGATGAAATTACCCATATTGAAGATTATATTTCTCTAGAAAAATCGCGCTTTCAAGAAGGTTTGGGAATCACTTTTAATAAGAATATAGATATTGAGGTTTTTGAAATTTCACCAATGTTATTATTGCCTTTTGTAGAAAATGCTTTTAAACATGGATCACAAATAAATGGAGTTGTAGAGGTAACTATAAATTTAAAGGTTGATGAAAATGAATTGAATTTTACGATTGAAAATTCTTCAATAAAAAAGGAAAATTCTAAAAAAGGAATTGGTTTAGAGAACATAAAAAAGAGATTAGAAATGTTGTATCAAAAAGACTATTTTTTAGAAATTTTACAAGAAGATAATGTGTTTAAAGTCAATTTGAAAATCACCAAAAAAAATGATGAATAAATTAAAGTGTGTTATTGTTGATGATGAACCAATGGCTAGAGAAATTATAGCTTCTTACATTGATAAATCACCTAATTTAGAATTGTTAGAAAGTTGTAAAAATCCTAGTGAAGCAATTTTATTTCTGCAAGATAATGAAGCTGATTTGTTTTTTTTAGACATTAATATGCCAGAAATTAATGGTTTAAGTTTGGCTAAAATTATTAATAATAAAGGACAAATAATTTTTACAACAGCTTACAGAGATTATGCAGTAGATGGTTTTAATTTAAATGTGGTAGATTATTTGTTGAAACCCATTTCTTTTGATCGATTTTTACAAGCCGTTCAAAAAGTTACAATCCATGAAACTTTAGAAAATGATAACGATTTTATGTTTGTAAGAGCAGATAGAAAAATGGTTAAAATTGATTTTCAAAATATTTTATATATTGAAAGTTTAAGCGATTACGTTAAAATATTTACCACAGAAAAAACAATTGTTATTCGAGAAACCATCAGTAATTTAGAAGAAAAATTACCCGCTAAAAAGTTTATCAGAATTCATAGATCGTTTATCATCTCGTTTAGAAAAATAAATTCTTACACCAACGAATTTATTGAAATTAATCAAAAAGCATTGCCAATTAGTAGAAGTTATAAAGAATCCGTTTTGCAAAAATTAGCAGAAGTATAGTTTTAACTTTATCTTTGTTATTTAAACATATAGACTTTGAATACAGATCAATTTTTAGTAAAATCGACATTAGATTATATTGATAAAGCTACCTTTAAGTGGCAAACTCCAAGTAATATTGCTTTGGTAAAATATTGGGGAAAGAGCAATCCTCAAATCCCAAAAAATGCTTCGATTAGTTTTACGCTAAATAATTGTCATACAAATACGAGTATCGATTTTCAAAGAAAATCGAACGCTGAACTTGATTCAGCATCTAAAACTGTGGATTTTGATTTGTTTTTTGAAGGAAAACCAAAAGAGGAATTCAAGCCAAAAATTGCAGAATTTTTTAAACGGGTTCAAGAATATTGTCCATATATCTATGAGTACAAAATGACGATTCATTCAGAGAATTCTTTTCCACATTCAAGTGGAATAGCTTCTTCTGCAAGTGGTCTGTCTGCAATTGCAAGATGTTTAATGAGTTTGGAGAGTGAAATTTCATCAAACTTATCAGCAGAATTCATCAATAAAAAAGCATCTTTTTTAGCAAGATTAGGTTCAGGCTCAGCAAGTAGAAGTATAGAAGGTCCTTTAGTGGTTTGGGGAAATCATCCAGAAATTGAAGGAAGTTCAGATTTGTTTGGTGTTAAATTTCCTTATAAAGTGCACTCAATTTTCGAAAATTATCAAGATGTAATTTTATTAGTTGATAAAGGTGAAAAACAAGTTTCAAGCACTATTGGTCATAACTTAATGATTGATCATCCTTTTGCCGAAAATAGATTTATCCAAGCCAATGAAAATTTGGCAAAAATGTCTACAATACTTCAAGAAGGAAATATCAAAGAATTTATCAATTTAGTAGAAAGTGAAGCCTTGACTTTGCATGCCATGATGTTAACAAGCAATCCATATTTTATTTTGATGAAACCAAACACGTTGGAAATTATCAACAGAATTTGGGAATATCGCCAAGAAAAAAATAGCAATATTTGTTTCACGTTAGATGCTGGTGCCAATGTGCATATTTTGTATCCAGAAAATGAAAAACATAGTATTAATAAGTTTATAGATAATGAGTTAGCTGTTTTTTGTGATAATAATCAATATATTTATGATCAAGTTGGTTTTGGTGCAAAACAGTTTTAATATTTAATATGATGAAAAAATTAGGTTTTATTTTATTGATTTGTATACTTTTCTCTTTTGTTTCAAGTGCACAAGAAAAGGTTTATTTTGATGCAAATTGGAATGTTACAACAAAAGAGAATGCAGTTTATTATCGTGCAATATCATCACAAAAAACGAAAAATGAATGGATAATAGATTACTATATTTCTGGTAAAAAAGCAAAGGAAGTTGCTACTTTAAAGGGAAAACCAGAAGGCAAGTTTTCTATGTATTACGAAAGTGGAGAATTAATGACTGATGGGCGTTACAAAGATGGAGAAAAAGATGGCATTTGGAAAACCTATTACAAAAACGGAAAAATAAAAGAGAAAGGGAAATACAATAATGGTGAGAAAGTTGGTGTTTGGAAAACCTATTATAAAAACGATTAGTTTTAAGTGCTTTTTTTGCAAAACTTTATAATAAAATAGTTTCAAACTATTCATAACCAATTACCAATTAATTATTTATTTGTATTTTTGTTATATATATCGAAAAAGAAAATGAAAGGACCACTTTTTTATGCTAAAATTTTATTATTTGGAGAATATGGAATTATTAAAGATTCTAAAGGTTTAGCAATTCCATTTAATGCGTATAGAGGCGCTTTAAAAACTTCAAAAAATTTAGAAGGGATTTCAAAAAAATCAAACGAAAATTTATATAAATTTTACACCTATATTTCTAATTTAAATTCAGACATTGTTTCTTTTAACTTAGCAGCTTTTAAAAAGGACTTAGATAAAGGAATGTACTTTGATTCTTCTATTCCACAAGGATATGGAGTAGGTAGTTCTGGTGCTTTAGTAGCTTCTATTTATGATGAATATGCTGCTGATAAAATTACAGTTTTAGAGAATTTAACCAGAGAAAAGTTATTAAAATTAAAGGAAATCTTTTCTTTAATGGAATCTTTTTTTCACGGAAAAAGTTCTGGTTTAGATCCTTTAAATTCTTATTTAAGTTTGCCAATTTTAATAAATTCAAAAGAAAATATAGAGCCAGCAGGAATTCCATCTCAAAAAAGAGGAAAAGGAGCTGTGTTTTTATTAGATTCTGAACAAGTTGGTGAAACTGAACCTATGGTAAACATCTTTATGAACAAGATGAAAAACGAAGGGTTTAGAAAAATGATTAGCGAAGAATTTGCTTTGCACACAGATGCTTGTATCGAAAACTTTCTACAAGGTGATGTAAAATCTTTATTTGGTAACGTAAAAAGTTTATCAAAAGTAGTTTTAAAGAATTTTAAACCAATGATTCCTGATGCTTTTCATAAAGTTTGGGAAAATGGAATTGCAACAAACGATTATTATCTAAAGCTTTGTGGTTCAGGTGGTGGAGGCTATATTTTAGGTTTTACAGAAGACTATAAAAAAGCACAAGAAAGTTTAAAAGATTATAAATTAGAGCTAGTCTATAGATTCTAATGAATTTTTCTTATGAGTTCTTCCAAAAATGAAGACGTTTCTAAAAAAAACATTCAGTTTAATATCTGTTGTTAGAGGTTACAACATTCTTGTTTTAATCTTTGCACAATATTTAGCGTCTATTTTTATTTTTTCTCCAGAAAAATCTATCCCATATATAATTTATGATCTTCATTTACATTATATAGTTTTAGCCACTGTTTGCGTGGTTGCAGCTGGGTATATCATCAATAATTTTTATGATGATAAAGTAGATAGAATAAACAGGCCTTTAAAAAC
This sequence comes from Polaribacter sp. Hel_I_88, assembly GCF_000687935.1. NCBI lineage: Bacteria > Pseudomonadati > Bacteroidota > Flavobacteriia > Flavobacteriales > Flavobacteriaceae > Polaribacter > Polaribacter sp. Hel_I_88. The sequence goes on from NZ_JHZZ01000001.1 coordinate 2,104,923, forward strand.
AGGGTTGGATAATTATGTGCGTCAAGAAACGAAGTTAAGACTTTATTTTTTTCTGAATTTTGTTGGTTTTCTTTTTGGTTTTTTTGTTTCTTGGAGAGCAGGTTTATTTTTTGCAGTGTATATTTTTGGTATTTGGTTCTATTCTCATAAACTTAAAAAATATCCATTTACTGGCTTAATTACTGCAACTTCCTTAACATTAATGCCATTCTTTGTTATTTTTGTGTATTACAAAAACTTTTCAGAAATTATTTTCATCCATGCTATTTTTTTGTTTTTAGTGATTATGGTTCGAGAATTAATCAAAGATTTACAGAATATGAAAGGTGCCATTGCTAATAATTATGATACGTTTCCGATTGTATATGGTGAGAAAAAAACAAAACAACTTTCTATTTTACTATTATTTTTAACTTTAGTTCCAATTTTTTTTCTGTTCCAATATCCAGCTTTAAGTTATATGAAGTATTATTTTTATTTAGCTTTGGTGACGCTTTTGTTTTTAGCTTTTTTCCTATGGAAATCAAGAGAAAGAAATCAATACCGATTTTTACACAACGTATTAAAAATATTACTTTTAATTGGTGTTTTTTGTCTTGTTTTTATTGATACTTCTTTATTATTAGAAAAAGTAATTGAGAGATTGAATTAATTTGCAATTTGAGTACCTTTGCAAAAATTTTAATAATGGAATCAAATAAAAACTCGTCGAGAAGACGACAAGATGGTAAAAAAAGTACACCTTTAAGCAGAAAGCCACAAAGCAAAAAACCGCTTAATAGAAAACCTTTAGACAAAAAAGTTGTAAAAAAGGAATTCAAAAAAATTACTCCAAATAAAATTTCTGATGAATCTTCAGGAATCCGTTTAAACAAATACATTGCCAATTCTGGAATTTGCTCACGTAGAGAAGCAGATACGTATATAGAACATGGAAGTGTAGAGGTAAATGGAAAGTTAGTTACAGAAATGGGTTACAAAGTGCAACCTGATGATATTGTTCGTTTTGATGGAACTTCAATTACACCAGAACAAAAAAGATATGTTTTGCTAAATAAGCCAAAAAACTACATTACAACCATGGAAGATGATCGTGGTCGAAAAACAGTTATGGAGTTGATTGCAAATGCATCTAAAGAGCGTATTTATCCTGTTGGACGTTTAGATAGAAACACAACTGGTTTGTTAATGTTTACCAATGATGGTGATTTGGCCAAAAAATTAACACATCCAAAACATAATGTTCGTAAATTATACCATGCTTCTTTAGATAGAAAACTAGAATTAAAAGATTTAGAAAAACTACGAGGAGAAGTTGTAATTGAAGGTAAAAAAGTATTTATAGACGCTATCTCTTATGTAAATGGAGAACCAAAGACAGAGGTCGGAATTGAAATTCATTCTGGTAGAAATAGAATTGTTCGTAAAATATTTGAACATGTGGGCTACAAAGTAAACAAACTAGATAGAGTTATTTTTGCTGAATTAACCAAGAAAAATTTACCTAGAGGTAGATGGAGAGAACTCACAAACTTAGAAGTTAATAACCTTCAAATGTTGAAATAAGTACAAAAATCCAGCTTTTAAGCTGGATTTTTTTATAAATTTTAATGATGTAAATCTCTAACTAATTTATTTGAGTTATTTTCTAAATGATTTGAAGTAATTAAAGTATTGATATTGTAGTATTTTTGAGTGAACAAAAACTACACATTATGATTGCTACAACATTATTAGGTTTAACAGCTGCAGTAAGTAAAAATAAAAAACTAAAAATAGCATTACTTTTAACAGAAGTTGCTTTAATAGCTTGGGCAATGAAATCGAATAAAGACAATAAAAAAGTGCAAAGCAAGAGTTAACATTTTAACTCAAAATTATTATGATAAATTTAAAAAGCCTTTCTGTTTTCAGAAAGGCTTTTTGAATATTGCATTGTTTTTATGTTATTTACCAAATAAATGTAATTCAGTAAATTCTTTATCAACAGTAATACATTGAGAAGTATCTGAACTAGATTTATCTAATTCTACTTCCACATTATCAATTTGAATAGATGTTATAGCAAAAGGTAAATTGTGTAAAACAATTTTAAATTTAGTATAAGGAGCATTGTAAGTACCTTCTTTAAACTGTTGTAAAATAAACTCGTTCTTTTTACCTGTTAACTTAAAATTACGTAAACTATATCTTCCTTTTTTATAATCATACCCATCATGAGCATCATCATATAATTCAGATTTTTCTTTTCCTAATTTAAAATAAACATCTAAAGTTACTTCATCAAAATCCTTTTCCCCAACATATTGTTGTACTGGATATTTAGGAATTACAGCACCTTCTTTGATAAAAATTGGCATGCTATCTAATTCAGCATTTACCCACATTTCCTTTCCACCTTCCACAACTTCATCTGTCCAAAGGTTATACCAATTACCTCTAGGAATATACATTCTTCTTCCTTTTGCGTTTGGTTCTTGAATTGGACAAACTAAAATATGTTCTCCATAAACAAACTCATCACTTCTATAATGTGTATGTACATCTTCTTGATCAAATAATACCAAAGATTTTAAAATAGGAGTACCATTATTAATATGATTCCAAAAAGCAGTATACAAATAAGGTAATAATTGATATCTTAATTCAACGAATTTTCTAACGATACCAGTAATTTCTTCACCAAAAACCCAAGGCTCTTGATCTCCATGATCTCCAGAAGAATGCACTCTACAAAAAGCGTGAAAAACACCTAATTGAATCCATCTTGCAAATAATTCTCCTTGAGGTTGTTCTGCAAAACCACCAATGTCAGATCCAGCAAAAGAAAACCCAGACATTGCCATTCTTTGAGCTTGGTTGTTTGCAATTGCTAAATGTTCCCAAGTGGCAACATTATCTCCAAACCAAGTTGATGTATATCTTTGTGCACCAGAATAAGCAGATCTTGTAATTACAAAAGGTCTTTTTGGATACGCATATTTCTTTAAACCATGATAGGTTGCACGTGCCATTTGTGTTCCATAAATATTATGCGCTTTTCTATGAGAACAAGGATTTCCATCATAATCATGACGTACATCATTTGGAAAAGACTTGTTAGGAACATCCATTACAGCTGGCTCGTTCATATCATTCCAAACACCTTTTACACCAATATCTTCTATCAATTCTTTAAATAAACCAGACCACCATTCTCTAACTTCTAGTTTTGTATAATCTGGAAAATAACATTCTCCTGGCCAAACTTTACCTTTCATATATGGGCCATCTGCACGTTTACAGAAATAATCTTTATCTAGCGCTTCTTTAAAAACATCGTATTCTAAATCAATTTTAATTCCTGGATCTATGATTACTACCGTTTTAAAACCATCATCTTCTAATTCTTGAACCATTCTTTTTGGGTCAGGAAAATAATTTTTATCCCAAGTAAAACATCTAAAGCCATCCATATAATCGATGTCTAAATAAATGGCATCACAAGGAATTTGTAAATCTCTAAATGTTCTAGTAACTTCTTTTACATTGCTTTCTGGATAATAACTCCATTTACATTGATGAAAACCTAAAGCCCAAAGTGGAGGCATATTGTGAGGTTTTCCTGTTAAATCTGTATAATTTTTAACAACATCTTCCATTTTTGGCCCGTAAATGAAATAGTAATTCATTTCACCTCCTTGTGCCCAAAAACTAGTTACATTTCTTCTTTCGTGTGCAAAATCAAAAGAGCTTTTAAAAGTATTATCGAAGAAAATTCCATAAGATTTATTATCTTGAATAGCAGTATAAAAAGGAATGGCCTTGTAAATAGGATCTGTGTTTTTACCAAAAGCGTATGAATCTGTAGCCCAGTTTTCAAAACGCTTTCCTTTCATATTTACTTCTACAGGCTTGTCTCCTAAACCATAAAAGCTTTCTGCTTTTTGGCAAGTTTTACTCATTTTTACAATGTCTCCACCAAATTCATAGCTTTCTTCCCAATGAAAACCAATCTCATCTTCATTAATTAATTTGTTATCAATAGCATCATATAAACTAACTTGTAAACTTAATTTTTCTACTTTACAGATTAATTTTGATGTTTTTATAACATAATGTTTATCTTCTTCAATTATTTTTAAGAAGCTATAACCTCTTGATGCGTGAATGGTAACTCCGTATGAAAAGTCGTTTTCAAATTTTCCAGAAGTTGCGTATCGAAATCTAATAACACTATCTCTAACAACAGTTACTTGTAAAATAACATTGTTTTTTGTTGTAAAATATAAAGTATCTACGTCTTTTCTATAGTCAACTATTTCAGTTGGGAATAAATTCCCTTTTTGTTCTAATTCAGTATTAACAATCATAATTTGTTTGTTTTTTAAACTTATATAATCGAAAAAATTATCAAATTATTAAAATTGATAATTTTTAAAATTTTTTTATTGCGATTGCAAAAATATTGCTTATTTATTTAAATATTAATTAAATAGGATTTCTTTTAAAGATTAATAAGATAATTTTCAAAGTCTTAAAAAGTATCTTATTTATTGTGAAGTATAAAAAAATAGTCCCTTTTTATTGCAAATATCTTACAAGGAAATACTTTTCCTTGTAAGAAAATATGCAGTATTATTTAAATTTAAAAGCCAACATTCCTAAAGGTGGTAAATTTAATTCAATAGAGTTTTTTCTATTGTTCCATTCTTTTTCCTCGGATGTTAATTTTGTATTTTTATAATTATTTGTTCCGTAATATTTTTTGTCATCACTATTAAAAACTTGTTTTAAAGTTCCTGCTTTAGGCAACCCAATTCTGTAGTTTTCTCTTGGAACTGGAGTTAAATTTAAGACAATAATTATATTATCTTTTTCATTTTTACCTTTTCTAATATACGTCATGATACAATTTTGATGATCTCCATGATCTATCCATTCAAAACCTTCATGCGAAAATTGTTTTTGATGTAAAGCTGGTTCTTTGCTGTAAAATTTATTCAAATCTTTCACTAAACTTTGTGCTCCTGTATGGACATCATATGCTAACAAATGCCAATCTAAGCTACCTTCAAAATTCCATTCAGATGTTTGGCCAAATTCACTTCCTTGAAATAACAATTTTGTTCCTGGATGTGTATACATAAAACTATATAGCAAACGTAAGTTTGCAAATTTTTGCCACTCATCACCAGGCATTTTATTCGCTATTGATTTTTTACCATACACAACTTCATCATGAGAAAGTGGCAACATAAAGTTTTCTGAAAACGCGTAATTTAAACCAAAAGTTAATTCATTTTGATGATATTTTCTATACTCAGTTGGTTTTTGAAAATAGCCCAAAGTATCGTGCATCCAACCCATCATCCATTTCATACCAAAACCTAAACCACCATCGTAAATTGGTCTAGAAACTTTCGAAAATGAGGTAGATTCTTCTGCAATAGTTTGTACATCTGGAAAAGATTCATACACAGCAGCATTCATTTCTTTGATAAAATCGATCGCTTCTAAATATTCATTTCCTCCAAACATATTTGGTTCCCATTCACCATCTTCTCTGGAATAATCTAAAAATAACATGGATGCTACAGCATCTACTCGTAAACCATCTGCATGATATTGGTCTAACCAAAAAATGGCGTTACTAATTAAAAATGCTTTTATTTCGTTTCTTCCGTAATTAAAAATTAAACTTTTCCAATCTTGATGATAGCCTTTTCGTCTATCTGGATGTTCGTATAAATGAGAGCCATCAAAGAATCCCAAACCATGGTCATCTGAAGGAAAATGCGATGGAACCCAGTCTAACAAAACTCCAATACCAGCTTCGTGAAATTTATCAACCAAAAATTTAAAATCATCTGGATATCCAAAACGAGATGTTGGTGCAAAATAGCCTGTTAATTGATAACCCCAACTTGGGTCATAAGGATATTCCATAATTGGCATAAATTCTACGTGCGTAAAATTCATGTCTTTTACATATTTTACTAAATCGTCTGCTAATTCTCTATAACTTAAAAATCTATTTTCGTCAATTTGCTTTTTCCAAGAGCCTAAATGGACTTCATAAACAGCATAAGGCGCATCTAACGCATTATTTTTCTTTCTGTTTTTCATCCATTTTTTATCTTTCCATTGGTAATCATCTTCCCAAACTTGCGAAGCTGTTTTTGGTGGATGCTCACATCTTCTTGCAAAAGGATCTGCTTTTTCTGTAGTTACATTGTTACTAGTATTTCTTATTTTATACTTATAAATAGCCCCTTTTGTTACACCTGGAATAAAGCCTTCCCAAACGCCACTTCCATCCCAACGTACATTTAATTGATGTTCTCCTTCTAACCAATAATTAAAATCGCCAATCACAGATACTGATTTTGCACTTGGAGCCCAAACTGCAAAATAGGTTCCTTCAACACCATCTACTGTAATAATGTGCGATCCAAATTTTTCATATAATCGATAATGTTTTCCTCCTTTAAATAAGTTAATATCAAATTCTGTAAAAAGACTGTGTGCTATTGTTTGTGCCATAAATTTATGAATTCATAATGTTTGCTATTCCTTTTAAGGGAATAATTGTCCATTTAGGTCTTGAATTTAGTTCGTAACCTAACTCGTAAATTGCTTTTTCTAATAAGCAATATTTTAATAAATATACTCTTTCGTTTGTGTAACCAATAGATAAATTATTTTCTTGTGTTACTGTTCTGTAGGTTTCTAAAAAAACGGCTACAAAATATTTGTATAGTAATTCTGCATACTTAAATAATTCTTCTTGCTCTTGTTGATATTCTTTTTGATGACTAAAAATAGTTGCATAAATAGCATAATGAAAAGAACGAAATAAACCAGCAACATCTTTTAAAGGAGGCTGTTTTACTTTACGATCTCTAATGGTACTTTCAGGTTCTCCTTCAAAATCTAGGATGCAAAAATCATCATCTTGCACTAAAATTTGCCCTAAGTGATAATCTCCATGAATACGAATTCGTTCACCTTTTAGTTTGGTCCAATCAAAATTTACCAATCTTTTACGAATGCTATTTTTATTTTCTAAAAATTCTTTAGCCAATTGTAAAGCATAACCTTTTAACTTATAAAGGTTGTTTTCCGTTAAATTTAATCTGTTTTGAAATTGATAAGTTAATCTGTTTTTTAGCCAAACAGTATAATCTCCATTAAAATAAGCAGGAGTAAAAGCAGTATCCGAAAATTCAGAGCCTAGTGCTACATGCATTTCTGCTGTTCTTTTGGCTAATAATTCTACTTTATTTAATAAATTTAAACCTACCCAGTCTACTATTTTAGGAGGTAGATCTACAATTTTTCTTCGTTCAAAAATGGTAATATCAGGCAAGTCTTCGAAAGCAATTTTTTTAGTGTCTATGTCTTTAAAAATTATGCGTAATTCTTTCAAGAAATACTCCCAAGCATCCCCATTGTTGGGCACTAATTTTTGCATTAAACCAATCGTAATATTGGTGTTTTCTGAATCTATAATATTAATACTGCCTAAATACGGAGGCGTTTGTTTAAATTCTTTTGTGTGTGATAAAAACCTACTCATTTCATAGTCTGGATTTTTATCAGCATATATTCTTCTAAAAAATTTTAAGATAAAAGCATCATTATAAATAATAGATGTGTTGCTTTGTTCCACACCCATAAATCTTGATGATTGATATTCTGGGAATTTAAAATCTTCAGTTTTATGATATTGCACAGGCGTTTTATCAATAGGTAAAGCAGAACTTATTCTTTGATATACCACTTTTCTAAAAGATTCTAAGTGCATTGCATCTATAATATATCCTTTTTGATCTTTTAGTTTTATGGGTAAAATTCTGTTTTCTGTTGCAAAACTTACGTCAGAAACAAATGCGATTGGTAAAAAATAATGATGATAAAAAGCTTCTATAAAATTTACTTCTAAAATTAAACCAAAATAAACTTCATCATCTTGTTGAATTCTAAAATATTCGCTTAACTCAATATATTTTAGTTTGCTAGATTTACCACCAAACCAACGTTGTTTTTGAATATATTCCTCTAAAATGTCTGATAAAAAAACGGTTACAAAATTTTTATCTTCTATTAATTCTTCCCATTTTTTATTACATGAAAATATAGAAACATCAGTATTTGTAATTGTTTTTTCTGTCATTATTTATTGATTTTAAAAATATGAAATGGTAAAGTTGGGTGTAATTCCACATAATTCCACTCATTATACCAATTGTAAGAGTTTCTGGTGATTAAATCTACAACTTCAACTTTATGACCATGAGGAACTCGTAATTCATTTAATGGTAATTGAACTGAACCAGCTTGCCCATTATAAGCATCTAAACTAATAATGGTTAATGTTTCGTTAGTCCTTTCATCATTCCACTTATAAAAAGCAATAATTTGATCATTACCTGTTTCTAAAAACTGAATATTATTAGTTTGTTGATAAGATTCGTGTTCTTTTCTAATTTGATTAATTCTCGAAATTAAGAACGTTACTTTGTTTTCTTTAAACCAATCATAATTACACAATTGGAATTTTTCCGACATATAATATTCTTCTTTTCCTGCAATTGGAGTATCAATCATTTGTTCAAAAACAGGTCCGTAAATCCCGATATTAGACGACAATGTTGCAGCTAAAGCATAGCGTTGTAAATATTTACTTTCTGGAGCACCTTGTAAATGATAAGGATTGATATCTGGTGTATTTGGCCAAAAATTTGGTCTCATATATTCACGTTGATTTGTTTTTGTCAAATCGTTCATGTACTCAATTAATTCGTGTTTAGAATCTCGCCAAGTAAAATACGTATAGGATTGTGTGTAGCCTTGTTTTGCTAATTGCTGCATAACTTTTGGTCTTGTAAACGCTTCTGCTAAAAACAACACATCTGGATGTTGTTTTTTAACTTCATCAATTACCCAACCCCAAAAATAATAAGGTTTTGTATGTGGATTATCAACTCTAAAAACGTTAATTCCACAATCTATCCAATATAAAAAAGTATCTAAACACTCTTGCCAAAGATTTTTGTAATCTTTAGTTTCCCAATAAATTGGTAAAATATCTTGGTATTTTTTCGGAGGATTTTCTGCATATTGTACAGTTCCATCTGGTCTCCATTTAAACCAATCTGGGTGTTCTTGTACCCAAGGATGATCTGGAGCTGCTTGCAAAGCATAATCCATAGCAACTTCAATTCCTTGTTTTTTTGCCTCTGAAACTAAATTTTTAAAATCATCTAAAGAACCCAATTCTGGATGAATATCTTTATGACCACCATGTTGTGAACCAATTCCCCAAGTTGAACCCACATCACCTTCTTGAGCAACTGTTGTGTTGTTTTTTCCTTTTCTGTTTACTTCTCCAATAGGATGAATAGGAGGAAAGTACAAGGTGTCAAAACCCATTTGTGCTATTCTTGGCAATAACCTATGGCAATCGTTAAACGTACCATGTTTTCCTGGAGTTTCTGAAGCAGAACGTGGAAAAAATTCATACCAAGTAGAAAATCTTGCTTTTAGTCTATCAACATAAACCGCAAATTCATTGGAGTTTTGTGTTAATATTTTTTCTGGATGATTTTTTAAAATACTTGTTAATCTTTCTGAGATTGCTTCTCTTATAGATTCGTTATAGGCATCTTTAATTTTAAAAATTTTAATAAGATGTGTTAAATAGGCTTTATCGTCTTTAGTTACTTCTTTTAAGATGGCAGTAAGTAATTCTGCCCCTTCTAATAATTCTGAGCTTACATGTTGATGATCGTCAATTTTACGACCAATTCCATGTTGCCAATTTAATGCATAATCTACCCAGCCTTCAATTTTATAACTATAAAAACCTTGTTTTGTTGTTTGGAAACTAGCAATGTAACCATCGTTTGAAGTTGGTTGCATTCTAATTTCCGACCATTTTTTTTCTGATTCGTGTTTGTATAATAAACTTGCTTGCAGTACATCATGTCCATCCACTAAAACATCTGCAGTTACATGTACAACTTCATTTACAACACGTTTAATAAATACAGTTCCTTGATTTATTTGTGGAGCAATATTTTCTATAACTATTCTACTTTGATTTTGCATTTAGTTTAATTCGTTTTAATAAAAATAAGTTTTATTTTATCCTATGATTGTTCCTTTAGGGATTGTGGCATCTTTTTTAATTACAACAATACCATCTTTAACTAAATAAGTGTCTGTTTCTATATTAGCAATATGTTTTCCTCCGTTAATTCTAACATCGTCGCCAATTCTACAATTTTTATCTACAATACAATTATGAATATAGCATCGATCTCCAATACCCATCATAATATCAATTTTATTGTCAGCTACATCTTGTAAAGATTCATAATAGTCATTACCCATCATATAGGTATTAGAAATTAAGGTATTTTTACCAATTCTTGAACGAATACCAATAACACACCTATCAATTTTTTCTGCGTGAATAATGCATCCATCACCAATAACAGCCTTATTTAAAATAGTACCAGATATTTTTGAGGTAGGTAATATTCTAGGTCTTGTATAAATTCCATTACTATCGTATAAATTAAATTTAGGAACATCGTCTGTTAAGCCTAAATTTGCTTCAAAGAAAGAGTCGATATTTCCAATATCAGTCCAATAACCTTCATATTGATAACTTAAGGTTTTATGTTTTTCTATAGCTTGAGGAATAATCTCTTTACCAAAATCATTGGTGTCAGGATTTTCCATTAATTTTTTTAATAAATTTCTATTAAAAATATAAATTCCCATAGAAGCTAAATAATGTCTTCCTTGTTTATCCATTTCTTCACCCACATCAGATGTCCAATTTGGCAATAATTCTTCTCCTGGTTTTTCTATAAAGGAAGTAATAATATTTTCTTCGTTTGTTTTTAGTAAACCAAATGATGTTGCATCTTTTGCATTAACAGGATAGGTTGCAATTGATATTTCTGCGCCACTTTCTTCGTGCTTTTTAATCATATCGTTAAAATCCATTTGATACAATTGATCGCCAGAAAGAATTAGTGCATATTCAAAATCATTTTGTAAAAAATGATGCATACTTTGTCTTACAGCATCAGCAGTTCCTTGAAACCATTCATCACTATTTATGGTTTGTTCTGCAGCTAAAACATCTACAAAAGCAGAGCTAAAAAAACTAAAATGATACGTATTTTTGATGTGTGCATTTAAAGAAGCAGAATTAAATTGCGTTAATACATACATTCTTTTAATATCCGAATTTATACAATTAGAAATAGGAATATCTACCAACCTATACTTACCAGCAATTGGTACTGCAGGTTTAGACCTGTCTTTGGTTAGAGGGTATAATCTTGAACCTTGTCCTCCTCCTAAAATTATTCCTAATACTTTATTATTTATCATCTTATTATTTTTTTAATGATTTGTATAATTCTTCTACTTGTTTCGCTATTGCAATCCAGTCAAAATGATCTTCAACTCTTTTTCTACCTTTTTCTGCCATCGATTTTCTTAACACAGGATCTGCAATAACTTTATTAATTCCATCTGCTAAATCTTTGGCAAATTTATCTGGATTCACGGGTTCAAATGGTGCTTCTTTTTGCTGCTCAACAGGCACTAAAATTCCAGTTTCATTATGTACAACAACTTCTTTAATACCACCAACAGCACTTGCAACAACAGCTGTATTGCAGGCCATTGCTTCAATATTTATAATACCAAAAGGTTCGTAAATTGATGGGCAGCAAAATACAGCTGCATGAGAATATAATTCTATAATTTCTTTTTTAGTCACCATTTTATCAATCCAAATAACATTGTTACGTGTTTTTTGAACTTCATGAACAGCTATTTCCATTTCTTTACCAATTTCTTTAGTATCTGGAGCACCTGCACATAACACAATTTGAGTATCTGGATCTATATATTTGATAGCATTTACCAAGTGAATAATTCCTTTTTGCCTAGTTATTCTTCCTACAAAAAGTACATAAGGTTTTGTTTTATCAATTTTATATGCGTCTAAAGTTGATGAATCTTTTGTAGTAATATATTGTTGAAGGTTGATGCCATTGTAAATTACTTTTACTTTATTTTCATCAACATTAAAGTGTTTTAAAACATCCACTTTAGTTTCTTCTGAAACAGCAATTAGTGCATCTGCCATTTCAATGGCTGTTTTTTCTATCCAGGAAGAAGCGTCATAACCACGCCCTAATTGTTCACGTTTCCAAGGTCTTAAAGGTTCTAAAGAATGTGTGGTAATAACTAAGGGAATTCCATAACAAAGCTTTGCCATAATTCCTGCAAAATGTGCATACCAAGTGTGGCAATGAACAACATCAGCATCAATAACGTCTGCATTCATGTGCAAACCTGTACTTAACGTTTGAAATACGGCTTTTAGTTTGTCATCAGCATTTTTAAAAACTTCATTTTCGTAAGGAAAACCTTTAACACTTAAGCTCCCTTCTTTAGAATCTTGATCTCCAAAACATCGGACTTCAACATCCATCAATTTAGAGAGTTCGTCTGCAAGATATTCTACATGAACGCCTGCACCTCCGTAAACGTAAGGAGGAAATTCTCTAGTATAAAAAAGGGTTTTCATAATTTTTTAGTAAATTTAGAGTAGTTATTCTTTTAAAATGAAAAGATAAGAAAATACTCTTAAATGTCCTAAAAATAAAATTCATTTAAATATATATCATTATTATTATGAAAGTGATAATTAACGTATAATATCTAACGATTTTTTATAAATATTTCATTACTTTTTTAAATACGTAGTGAATTCTCTAACTAGTTTTATATAGTAACTAACTATTTCTTAATTTGTTTACTTCGTCTTGAAGTTGTCTTCTTAATTTTTGTTCTCTTTCTAGAGATTTTTTTCTGTGTTGCTCAAATTCTTGTTCAACATCTAGCAAATTATTTTTAGCTTCTTTAGTAAGAACATTGCTTTGTGAGAACTTAAATATGAAATAAAATAATGCCAAAAGAGATACAATAATTATACTCCAAAGTAAAAGATTGTAAGTAGTTTTACTTAATTCAGTTCCAAATAAAGAAATTGAATTCTCATTTTTTTTAGATGCCTCTAATTCAGATTGTGTTTTTAGTAATAAATCTTTAGTACTTTTAATATTGTCTCTTTCTGCTTTTAAAAGACTTTCTTTTTCAGATATTAAACTTTTAGCATCTTTTAGAGAATCTAAAACATTTTTTTTCAATTCTAAATATTTGTCTTTTCCAATAACTTTATAAACTTGGTATGTGGTAGATATTCTGTATATTTTATCAAATTGTCCTTCTAAAGAGTTGTCTTCTTCAACAGTCTCTTGTACTTGAGTTTCAGGTTCTGATTCTTGAGAAAAGTTTGAAAAACTAATAGCTAAAAAAAGAATTAATAATATTTTAAATTTCATTCTAGTGTTTTTAATAATGTAAATTTATGAAAAAAACCCAAACATTTACGTTTGGGTTTAATTATAAGCAAGTAATTTATATTTATTTTATTTTTTCTACAACTGCCTTAAAAGCGTTTGGGTTGTTTACAGCTAAGTCAGCTAAAACCTTTCGGTTTAAGTCGATGTTATTAGCTTTTACTTTCCCCATAAATTGAGAATAAGACATTCCATTTAAACGAGCTGCTGCGTTTATACGCATAATCCATAAAGAACGGAAGTTTCTCTTATTGTTTTTACGGTCTCTATATGCATAAAGCATACCTTTTTCAACCGCATTTTTTGCTACTGTGTAAACGTTTTTTCTACGTCCGAAGTAACCTTTTGCTGCCTTCAAGATTTTTTTTCTTCTTTTTCTTGAGGCTACTGAATTTACTGATCTTGGCATAATTTCAATGTGTTTTGTAATAAGCGACGTTTAAAACGTACTTTTAATTAAAATTTAATTTAATTGCTGCATTACATGGTTAATAATTAAATTCCCTTTTAAACTTAAATTTATTTTAAGTTTAGCATTAGTTTAACGTTAGGCTCATCTGCTTTATCTACTAAAGTATGGTGAGTTAACTTTAATTTACGTTTTTTAGACTTCTTTGTTAAGATGTGACTTTTAAACGCGTGCTTTCTTTTGATTTTCCCAGTACCAGTAACTTTAAATCGTTTTTTGGCGCTAGATTTTGTTTTCATTTTAGGCATTTCTCCTTCGTTTTTAACTTGCTTATTATTATGAGTTGTAAAGTTTACAAACCTGTTGGACTTTAAAAGTAGCTGAATAAAAACTTCTAATTTTTAAAAACTTTAGATCTTGTAACTTTAAAACTGAATTTATTTCAATTTTTTTGGAGCAATAAACATAATCATACGTTTACCTTCCAGTTTTGGTAATTGTTCTACCTTACCATATTCTTCTAATTCTTGGGCTAATTTTAATAATAAAATTTGTCCTTGTTCTTTAAAAATTATAGAACGTCCTTTAAAGAATACAAATGCTTTTAATTTAGCACCATCTTGTAAAAACTTAATAGCATGTTTCTTTTTAAATTCATAATCATGCTCATCTGTCTGTGGTCCAAAACGAATTTCTTTAATAGTAACCTTAGTGGCTTTCGATTTTAGAACTTTTTCACGTTTCTTTTGCTCGTATAAAAATTTCTTATAATCGATAATTTTACAAACAGGTGGTTTTGCTTTGGGTGATATTTCAACCAAATCTAATTCCTGTTCTTTGGCTATTTCTTTTGCTTTTGCTAAAGGATATACACCAACTTCTACATTATCGCCCACAAGACGAACTTCGTCAACATATTTTATTTTCTCATTAATCCTATGTTGATCTTCTTTGATTACTCTTAATGGTCTTCTTGACCTACTTCTACGTATTGCTATGACTTATAATTTTTAAATTTAACTTATGATTGTTTTATCAATCTCTATATTTTGTTACGAAATTCAAATTTACTTAAAATTTCTTCAATGTTTTACTTTCTTCGGCTTTTATTATTGATATAAATTCTTCAATTGTAAAAGTCCCTAAATCTCCTTTACCATGTTTTCTTACAGAAACTGTGCCATCTTGCTCTTCTTTTTCACCAACAATCACCATAAATGGTACTTTGCTAACTTCTGCGTCTCGTATTTTACGTCCAGTTTTTTCACTTCTGTTGTCTACGAGGGCGCGAATTTCGGAATTTTCTAACGATTCTAAAACTTTTTCGCTATATTTTTGATATTTATCACTGATTGGCAATAAGATAACTTGATCTGGAGTTAGCCAAAGAGGGAAATTTCCACCTGTATGTTCTAGTAAAACCGCGATAAAACGTTCCATAGAACCAAAAGGCGCTCTATGAATCATGACTGGTCTATGAGATTGATTATCTGAACCTGTATACGTCAAATCGAAACGTTTTGGTAAATTATAATCTACTTGAATCGTACCAAGTTGCCAACTTCTGCCTAAAGCATCCTTGACCATAAAGTCTAACTTTGGTCCATAAAAGGCAGCTTCACCTTCTTCAATCACAAATTTTAGACCTTTATCAGTTGCAGCATTTATAATTGCTTGTTCTGCAATTTCCCAAGTTTCTGTATCACCTATATATTTATCTGGGTTACTTTTATCTCTAATAGAAACCTGTGCAGTAAAATCTTCAAATCCTAAAGAACCAAAAACATATAAAACCAAATCAATTACATCTTTAAATTCTTGATCTAATTGTTCTGGTGTACAGAAAATATGAGCATCATCTTGTGTAAAACCTCGTACACGAGTTAAACCATGTAATTCACCACTTTGCTCATATCTATAAACAGTTCCAAATTCTGCAAAACGTTTTGGTAAATCTTTATAAGAATAAGGTTTAAAGTTATAAACTTCACAGTGATGAGGGCAATTCATAGGTTTTAATAAAAACTCTTCATCCATTTTAGGAGTTTTTATCGACTGAAAACTATCAGCACCATATTTCTCATAATGTCCAGAAGTTACATAAAGTTCCTTTTGACCAATATGTGGTGTCATAACCATTTCATAACCTGCTTTTTTCTGAGCAGCTTTTAAGAAATCTTCTAATCTAGCACGTAAAGCAGCACCTTTTGGTAACCATAAAGGTAAGCCAGCACCAACTTTTTGAGAAAAAGTAAACAACTCTAATTCTTTCCCTAATTTTCTATGATCTCTTTTTTTAGCTTCTTCTAATAATTCTAAATATTCAGTAAGCATTTTTTGTTTTGGAAAACTAATTCCATAAACACGTGTTAACTGATTATTGTTTTCATCTCCTCTCCAATAAGCGCCTGCAACACTCATTATTTTTATCGCTTTTATAATTCCTGTGTTAGGAATATGGCCTCCTCTACATAAATCAGTAAAGTTGCTATGATCACAAAATGTAATTTCACCATCTGTTAAGTTTTCAATTAACTCAACTTTATATTCATTATTTTCTTCCTTATATAAAGACAAAGCATCAGCTTTAGAAACAGGACGAATGGAGAATTCATGTTTTCCACGAGCAATTTCTAAAAATTTCTTCTCAATAGCTGGGAAATCTTTATCAGAAATAACAGCATCGCCCAAATCTACATCATAATAAAAACCGTTATCAATAGCTGGCCCAATGGTTAATTTTGCCTTTGGATAAAAACTTAAAATGGCTTCAGCTAAAACGTGAGCGGAAGAATGCCAAAAAGCTTTTTTACCATTTTCATCATTAAATGTATATAAAACTAGTGAACCATCTGTGGTTAGTGGAGTAGAGGTTTCAATTGTTTTTCCATTAAAGTTTGCAGAAATAACGTTTCTAGCAAACCCTTCACTAATGTTTTTAGCAACATCCATTGGAGTGCTATTTATTTCAAACTCCTTAATAGTTCCGTCAGGTAAAGTAATATGAATCATTTAATCTATTTAATTTGAGGTGGCAAAGATATTAGAAAACAATTTTTCACACAATATATATATGTACTTATTAATATGTGATTTTTCAAAGTTGTTTTAGATTTAATCAAACTGGAATTTATTAGCATGAATATTATTTAAAATAGCTTGTTAACGATTACTCTATTTTTTGTAATGCTAAATATTATCTAATAAAAGCAGAAGATAAGGAGTAATAATTAATATTTTTTGGGTGTTACCCCGCAAAAAGGCGTGGTCGGGCTTTGAGTTTATCTTGAGCGAAGTCGAAAGGCACTCGCTTTTTTTATGTTTGTAATTATAAATCATTATTTTTTTAAAAATTGGGTTGAATTAAATTAGCATTGTTGATTAATAAGGGAACTATAAAAAAAGAGCTCAAACAACAGCTTCAATCCCTAACACAGGTTTAGATAATTTTTACAGGCATTAGTTAATACTTCTCTGTTAACATAGAATAAACATAAATAGAGTTCCACCAGAATTTTATTTTAAATACAAATTGTTTTTTTTAATTTTTTTTAGTTTATAATTATCGTGTTTTCAGTGTTTTATTTTGAGTTGATAAAAAAAGTTCAAAAGAAATTAAGATAATAGTTGTGTATGTGTGATTGAGTTGTATATTTGCACCCGCTAACGGAGATTTGGTTAGTTTGAGTTCTTTGAGGTTTCTGTTATTGGCTTTGTGTTGGTGTTG